>CANHVK010000009.1 GCA_947464135.1 Flavobacteriia bacterium
AGGAATCAAGAAATTACGACCATAACCGTTTTTTACAGTTACAACTTCATCTCTATATCCTAATTTATCTACGTTTTTCTTTAAGATTATTTCCATGACAGTAAAAAATATTTAATATTATCAACGATTATTTTAACATATCACCAACATAAGGCAAGATAGATAAATGACGTGCTCTCTTGATTGCCTTATTTACTTGTTTTTGATATTTAGCAGATGTACCAGTTAAACGTCTAGGTAAAATTTTACCTTGTTCGTTAACTAATTTCAATAAGAAGTTAGCATCTTTATAATCGATGAATTTAATACCGCTTTTTTTGAAACGACAGTATTTTTGTTTTTTAATGTCGATGTTAATCGGCGTTAAGTAGCGAATATCGTTTTGTGACATTGTGTTCTTTTTTTAAGGTTAAAAATTAAGCTTCTACAGTTTTTCCAGCTTTAGCTCTTCTTTTCTCAGCATAAGCAACATGGTGTGCATCCATCTTTACAGTTAAGAAACGCATTACACGCTCGTCACGTTTGAAAGATAATTCTAAGTCAGCAACTACATGACCTTCTGCTTCGAATTCTACTAAATAATAAAATCCAGTAGTTTTCTTTTGAATTGGGTAAGCTAATTTTTTCAAGCCCCATTTCTCTGTGTGCTTTAATTTTCCACCAAAGGTAGCAATCTCACCTTCGAATTTTTGCACTGCTTCCTTTGCCTGATCGTCAGACAAAACGGGAGTTAAAATGAAAACAGTTTCGTAATGATTCATAAAAATTTAATTTATGTTATTATAAGTTTGCAAATTTATGTTTTTCTATGACAATTAACAACATTCATCTGAAATAAATATTTTACATTTGACTTTATTCTTTTAATATAAAATGTTTAGTTCCAAAAGAGATTTAATATTTGTTGTTCTTGCAGGTATATTTATTACAAATGCTGTTGTTGCTGAGTTGATTGGTGGAAAGCTAATTCAAATTTTAGGTTTTACTTTTAGTTTGGGTATTTTACCTTGGCCAATTGTATTTATAACTACGGACTTAATTAATGAATATTTTGGCCATAAAGGTGTTCGGAAGTTAACCCTAATTACTGCCGTGTTGATTTGTTATGCTTTTATCTTGTTATTTATGGGGATGCAAATACCCGCTGCTTCATTTTCTCCTGTTCAAGACAAAGAATTTTCACTCGTGTTTGGTCAAAGTATGTGGATTATTGTAGGTAGTGTTATAGCCTTTGTCGTTTCTCAATTATTAGATGTATTTATTTTTGGGCAATTTAAGAAGAGAACAGGTGATAAACATATTTGGTTGAGAGCTACGGGATCAACAATGTTGTCTCAATTGATAGATACATTTATTGTGTTAGGGATTGCCTTTTACTTACCTGGAAAAATTTCGGGTAAACAATTTTGGGAAATGGGAAGTGTTGGCTATTCAACAAAACTGATTATTGCAGTATTGTTAACTCCTTTAATTTACTTAGGACATTGGGTGATAGGTTCTATTTTGAAAAAAGATAGTATTAATAAATCAAATTAATTTCTTTCACACTTATATATAAGGTCAAGTTTTTGTAAATTTGGGCTTCAAATTTTGTACACTATTTAAAACAAATACTATGGTTTTTGATTTAGACATGATTAAAAAGGTCTATGCTGCTTTTCCAGAGCGCGTTGAAGCTGCAAGAAAAGTGGTTAACAAACCTTTAACTTTAGCTGAAAAAATCCTTTATGCTCACTTGTGGGATGGGAATGCAACTACGGCTTATGAAAGAGGTAAATCTTATGTTGATTTTGCACCGGATAGAGTTGCTATGCAAGATGCTACAGCTCAAATGGCATTGTTGCAATTTATGCAAGCTGGTAAGAAAAAAGTAGCAGTTCCTTCAACGGTTCATGCTGACCACTTAATTCAAGCAAAAGTTGGAGCTACTAAAGATTTGCAAGAATCATTAAATCAAAATAATGAAGTTTACAACTTCCTTTCTTCAATTTCTAGTAAATATGGTATCGGATTCTGGAAACCAGGAGCAGGTATCATTCACCAAGTAGTTTTAGAAAATTATGCGTTCCCTGGTGGAATGATGATTGGTACTGACTCACACACTGTAAATGCAGGTGGTTTAGGAATGGTTGCAGTTGGTGTTGGTGGTGCTGATGCTGTTGATGTAATGGCAGGTATGGCATGGGAATTAAAATTTCCGAAACTTATCGGTATCAAATTAACTGGTAAATTAAATGGATGGACTTCTGCAAAAGATGTTATCCTTAAAGTTGCTGATATTTTAACTGTAAAAGGAGGTACTGGAGCTATTGTTGAGTACTTTGGTGAGGGAGCTGTTTCTTTATCTTGTACAGGAAAAGGGACAATTTGTAATATGGGTGCTGAAATTGGTGCTACAACTTCAACATTCGGTTACGATGATTCTATGCGTCGTTATTTAATTGCTACAGGTCGTCAAGAAGTAGTAAACGAAGCAGATAAAATTGCAGATTACTTAACAGGAGATAAAGAAGTTTATGAAAATCCTGAAGCTTATTTTGATCAAGTAATTACGATTGATTTAAATACATTAGAGCCACATGTGAATGGTCCTTTTACTCCAGATAGAGGTACTCCAGTTTCTCAATTAAGAGCAGAAGCAGAAGCAAATGGATGGCCATTGAAAGTAGAGTGGGGATTAATTGGTTCTTGTACAAACTCTTCTTATGAAGATATCGCAAGAGCTGCTTCAATAGTTGAGCAAGCGGTTGAAAAAGGCTTAACCGCAAAAGCTGAATTTGGAATCAACCCTGGTTCTGAACAAGTTCGATATACAATTGATAGAGATGGATTTGTTTCTACCTTTGAGAAGTTAGGAACGAAAATCTTTACAAATGCTTGTGGACCTTGTATCGGACAATGGGATCGTGAAGGTGCTGAAAAAGGAGAGAAAAATACAATCATTCATTCTTTTAACCGAAATTTCTCAAAAAGAGCAGATGGTAACCCAAATACACATGCTTTTGTAGCTTCTCCTGAAATGGTTGCTGCTTTAGCGATTGCTGGAGATTTAGGTTTTAACCCATTAACTGATACTTTAACGAATGCTAATGGTGAGCAGGTTAAGTTAGATCCACCAACAGGAGATGAATTACCAAAAAGAGGATTTGCAGTTGAAGATAATGGATATCAAGCTCCTGCAGCTGATGGTTCTTCGATTGATGTAATTGTTGCTCCAGATTCTTCACGTTTACAATTGTTAGAAAACTTCCCAACTTGGGACGGACAAAACATTACTGGTGCGAAATTGCTAATCAAAGCGCAAGGTAAATGTACAACAGATCATATCTCTATGGCAGGTCCTTGGTTACGTTACCGTGGTCACTTAGATAATATTTCAAACAACATGTTAATAGGTGCTGTTAATGCATTTAATGGTGAAGCGAACAAAGTGAAAAACCAATTAACGGGTGAGTTTGGTGAAGTGCCAGCTGTTCAAAGAGCATATAAAGCTGCAGGTGTTTCTTCAATTGTTGTTGGAGATCATAATTACGGTGAAGGTTCTTCAAGAGAACATGCAGCAATGGAACCTAGACATTTAGGAGTTAGAGTGGTGTTGGTTAAATCTTTTGCACGTATTCACGAGACAAACTTGAAAAAACAAGGTATGTTAGGTTTAACATTTGTTAATGAAGCAGATTATGACAAAATCCAAGAAGACGATACTTTCAATTTTGTGGATTTAGTTGATTTTGCTCCGAACAAACCTTTAACAATTGAAATTAATCACAAAGATGGTTCTTCAGAAACTATTCAAGTGAATCATACTTATAATGATTCTCAAATTGAGTGGTTTAAAGCAGGGTCTGCATTGAACTTAATCAAATTACAAGAAGCATAATTTATTTTGTTTTTTTTGAAAGGCTGACTAATTTTAGTCAGCCTTTTGTTTTTTATATGATTGAATTTAGTAAATTCAAAGTCTTGAAATTTAATTTTATGAATAGGTTTTTTTTCATTCTATTTATTTTCTTTACTTTGAATGTGAAGTCTCAATCTCTATATCCAGGAAATATAATGTTGGATTTATATGGTGGTGCTCCTAATTTAGGAAAGATTTTAGTTGCATCTAACTTGGGAGTCTATGAAACAATAAAAATGAATGGTTTAGGTCCTTCTGGCTTTCGTGCAGAATATATGTTAGATGATAATTTAGGTGTAGGGGTTGATTTTATTTATAATTATGTAGATTTCAGATATAAATTGACTGATACTTTATGGTTTGGAGATAATTTAGTTTTAAGCTCCAATGAATTTCACTCAGTCATGAAACGAACTCGACTGCAATTCAGATTAAATTATCATTTTGAACATGACAATCCAAGATTTGATTCCTATTTTGGTATGGGGGTAGGTTATAATACAAGAACGTATAAGTCTACCAAAAATAATATTGACAATACGGAAGAATTTCAAAATCGAATTCAATTGATTCCTTTTCCTATTTCAATGAGAATTTGTTTAGGCGGTCGATATTATTTTTCTCAAAATATAGGATTGGTGGGTGAGGTAGGATTAGGTGGACCATTAGTTTCTTTAGGTATAGCTTTAAAACGTTGATATGGATGAGATTAGAAATAAGGTAAAAGAAAGTGGGTTACTATCTTTAGATTTGGCTGATTTTAAGCCTGATCAATCAAAAATAGTTGGAATTGATATTGCTAATCAACTATGGGAGAGATTAGTATTAAAGGAAAAAATGTTTCGGGAATTTATAGATTCGAATGACTGGAATCAGTATCAATCTAAGTATGTACATATTTATTGTTCAGCAGATGCAATTGTTCCAACTTGGGCATTTATGTTGGTTAGTTCAAAACTGGTAGGAATTGCTGATTTTGTAATTACTGGTTCAAGAAATGATCTTGATAAAAAGTTAATTTCTTTACAAATTGATTCATTAGAGTTGGACCCATTTAAAGATGGAAGAATAATTATTAAGGGATGTGCTGATGTTGTTGATCCTGAGTTTGCTATGTCTGAATTAATTCAAAAGTTACAGCCAATTGCAAAATCTATTATGTATGGTGAACCATGTTCGACAGTTCCAATTTATAAAAGAAAATAATGAAAATCATCCTATTTCTTACAGTGTTTTTTATAACAAACTCTTTTTTTAGCCAAATTCATTTACAATTAGATACTATTCTATCTAAATCAGAAGAACCTTTAAAAGTGGAAAAAATTGGAGGAGATTCTCTTACTACATCATTTGTTATATCTATCAAACAAGGAGTAAAAAAACATTTCCATAAAGAACATTCAGAAACAATTTATATTCTTGAAGGTCAGGGAAAAATGCTTTTGGGAGAAAAAACAATAAATATCAAAAAAGGAGATTATATTTTTATTCCAAAGAATACTCCACATAAAGTAGATGTAACTTCAGAAAATCCTTTAAAAGTTTTATCAATACAATCCCCTTATTTTGATGGTAAAGATCGTTTTTTATTAGAATAGTAAACGGTTTTCCAAAAAAATGAGTTTTATCATATCTTTTGTTAATTATATTGCTGAATATTGAATCAGCGTAACATTTATCAGAAAATATATCAGTAAAGGTTACCTTATGATAGTTGTCATAAGATGGTTTATATTTAATTAATTATACAAATGAAAGAAAATTCAATCTCTATTAAATTTTTAGGAGCTGCAGGTACTGTTACTGGATCAAAGCATTTACTTAAAACTAAACATACACAAATATTAATTGATTGTGGACTATATCAAGGCTTAAAGAAATTAAGAGAAAAAAACAGGGAGCCCTTTCCGGTGCAAATAGCATCCATTGATGCTGTTGTTATCACGCATGCGCATTTAGATCATTGCGGTTATCTACCTGTATTAGTTAAAAATGGATATAAAGGTAGGGTATTGATGACACCACCAACAAAAGAATTGGTCGAATTAATTTTAAGAGATAGTGCTAAAATACAAGAAGAAGAAGCTCAACAAGCAAATAAAGAAGGGTATTCTAAGCATTCACCTGCTATCCCTTTGTATACTGAAAGTGATGTTGATAGAGTAATAGAATTAATTGAAACACATCAGGATAGAGAACGAGTTCGAATTAGTGATGATGTAACAGTTGAATTTATAAAAAATGGTCACATTTTAGGTTCTGCGAGTTTAGAATTCCATATTGAAGGTAGAAAAGTTATTTTTTCTGGTGATTTAGGTCGTGCAAATGATGACTTACTTGCTGCTCCAGAGGTTTCTGAAGGAGCAGAGTTTTTAGTGTTAGAAAGTACTTATGGAGATCGAATCCATCCGAAACAAGATGTATTAGATTTATTGGAAAGAGTTGTTTTAGATACTTGGGAACGAGGAGGAACAACGATTATCCCTAGTTTTGCTGTTGGTCGTGCTCAAGAGATTTTATATTTACTAAACGAGTTAAAAGATCTAAAAAGAATTCCAGCTATTCCTGTATATTTAGACAGCCCAATGGGAACAAGTGCGACTGAAATTTTTCTTCGCTATGCTGGTTGGCATAAAATTTCAAATAAAAAAATCTATAACTTGGACAGGCACGTGAAGTTTGTAAAAGATGCGCGTGAAACCCAACGTGTAATTAATGATGAGAAACGGAAAATTGTGATTGCAGCAAGCGGAATGATTACTGGAGGTAGAGTATTAAATTACATTTCACAATTAGGTTGGGATCCTTTAAACACAATACTTTTAGTTGGTTATCAAGGGGAGGGGACTAGAGGTAGAAGTTTAAAAGAAGGAGCGAAAGAGTTGAAAATAAGAGGTAAATATGTTAAGATTGGTGCGGAGATTCAAACAATAGATTCTTTGTCTGCTCATGCAGACCAAAAAGGCATGATTGATTGGGTAAAGGCAATGAATCAGATTCCTGAAAAAATTATATTAGTTCATGGTGAGCCAACTGCTCAAAATGTTTTTAGAGTAAAATTACAAGATGAGCTAGGTGTAGAAGTATTAGTTCCTGAATTATTGGATGAAATCAGATTACAATGAGTCATAGAAATATAAAAGTAAAAAAGGCATCAGGAAAAATGGAAACGTTTTCTGAAAATAAATTACGTAATTCATTGATTCGTTCAAATGCAACTAATGAAGAGGCAAATAGTGTGATAGATCAACTGCAAAGTGAAATAGTGAATGGTATTTCAACTAATAAAATTTATTCACTCGCGTTTCGTTTATTAAAAAAGCAAAATTCGCACAATGCTTCAAGGTATAATTTGAAAAATGGAATGATGGAACTGGGGCCTTCAGGTTATCCATTTGAAAAATTTATTGCCGCTTTATTCTCTGCTCAAGGGTATACTACTGAAACAGGATTAATACTTCAAGGGAAATGCATTACTCATGAGATTGACGTTAAGGCACGAAAAGGAAAAGAGCTTATGTTGATGGAATGTAAATACAAAAATCAAGGAGGTATTTCTGTGGATGTTAAAGTACCACTATATATTCACTCTAGGTTTGAAGATATCCTACAAAATAATTCGGAACTTGGAGATTATAAAAACTTTAAAGGATGGATAGTTACTAATTCAAGATTTACAGATGACGCAAAGGCTTATGGTAATTGTAAAAATATGCATTTATTAAGTTGGGATTATCCGGCGAAATTTGCTTTAAAAGACCTGATTGATGAAACAGGACTTTATCCTGTAACTTGTTTATCTTCATTGTTAGATGATGAGAAAAAATCTTTATTGGATGAAAATATAATTTTAGCTAAAGATTTAAGTTTTAACCGTAAGGTATTAATTCGAATAGGTATTACTGAAAAGCGGATAGATGAAATATTGAAAGAAGTAAAAAATCTATGTGAATAAATAATATTTATACCTTTTTCAAATCGTATTTTTCAAAGAATAAGGATGCTGAAACCAAGGCATATGTCGGAGCTAAAAACCAACCTATTACTGGGATTAATAGTATAAACATAAATCCTAAACCAATAGAAAAGAGTGCAAATTTATTCTTTTTATAAAATAGAAAGCTTTCAGAAATAGAATATCCTTTTTGTTCTAATGTATAATCTGTAATTAGAATTCCATTGTAATAGGCTTTAATAATAAAACCAAAAAAAGGAGTCAGGTACTCTAAAAATGGAATAAATGAAATAGCAAGGATTAAAATAAACCAAAGGAATTGTTTGAAGGTATTTCTTATTGAGATATTTAATCCACGAATTATTTCAAAATAGAATTTTTTCCAACTGAATTTTGTGTCATTTTGTGTTACTAATTTCTGAATTTTACTACTTAAAAATGAAAGGTAGGGAGTACCTAAGATTAAAAATAGAGATAAAAAAATAGAGTCTTTATTAGATTTTAATGCGTGTTTTATAATCCAAAAAGCACCTTGAGTAATATAGCTGATGTAATCCGAATCTAAATTAATATAGGTTTTCAAAAAATGTTGAATGTCATCTGTATATTCAGTCTCTGTCCAATTAATAAACTTTAGTAAAAATGTAAGTCCAATAGAAAAAATAATGATTAGAAAAATTCCAGTAAATAATAAATGTCGATATAGCTTATGTTTAATTATAAACGAATGACCATCAAAAAATAGATTTAACGATTGAATAATCTGTTCGTTATATTCACTTATTTTTGATTTTTTCATTTTATTTTATTGTTTCGAAAGTTATTTTTTTTTCTTTTAAATATCGAATTAGTTTTGGTAAAAGTATTTTCTGTTTTTCAGTGATTTTAGGGTTGTCGTGAAGTACTAGAATATCACCAGATTTAATTTTAGTTGCTTTATTTAAGATATCACTTACACTAATGTTACTGTCATAATCATAAGAAAGCCATGACCACATTATAACTTTATAGTCTTTTATTAGATCGTTTTCCCATAAAATTGGTAATCTGCCATAGGGAGGGCGGTATAAAGTAGATTGTATATATTCGGATGCTTCGTGTATTGAACTAAGATATTCTTTTTTAGTTGATTTAGATGCGTTATTATGGTACATACTGTGATTTCCTACGGAATGCCCATCATTAATTATTTGATTATAAATTTCAGGAAATTTTCTCACGTTATCTCCTACACAAAAGAATGTCGCTTTTATATTTTCTTTTTTAAGTAAATCTAAAATCCAAGGTGTAATTTCTGGGTGAGGCCCATCGTCGAAAGTAAGAAAAACGATGTTGTCTATATGATTAAAACCCCATATACGATTAAAAAATAATTTTTTAACCAGGTATGGGGTTTTAAATAAACGAATCACGAATCAACGATTATTGTTGACTTTGCATAAGTTGTTGAATTTGTTCAGGAGTTAGCGTTTGTCCACCACCTTGATTTTGTTGCATTTTTGGTTTAGAAATAAAATTAAACTTCATTGCAACAGCTTCAGTATGGTTTTTGAATTCAGTCACATCTTTTATGTCAAAACCACCCATTTTTAATTCGTTAACAATTCTTGGAAGAACAGTATTATAGAATTTTAGGATATAATTTTTCATTTTAGTTGCTGTTTTTCCATTTGGATTTCCAATTTCTTGATCACCAACAAAAGTAGCAACTAACATATAGTTATGAAGTGCAGAAATTAAATCCATTTTATTTTTTAGGGCAAATTTAGGGTTGCTATTTTCAAAATAACGAAGAATTGTTTCTATTTCATCACCTACTTTTGAAGCAAGTGCATCTCCTCCTTTTTTATCTCCTGCTCTGAATAGGATTCCAACATAATCTTGAAGTATACCATCAGTAAACGCTTGGAATGTAAGTCCATTTCCATTGTCATAATTTTCGCGACCAGGAGTTGGTTCACCATAATCTATCACACGCTCAATCGGCATCACTTCGAGAGAACGTTTAATTAGTTTAATTGCAAACGCTTTATTTTCTTTTATTGTTTTATCCGCATTTGTTAAAATCTTTTGAAGTGAATCGGCTGATTTAGATTTCCCCATTCCTCTTAATATACTGATCTGGCCAGGATAAATATTTTTATTTGAATTGATTTCATCCGCTTCAGACAAATAGGCATCGGCTAAACGAGTAAACTGATCTCTGTACTGTGAAGTATGTCTACGAGTATAGTAATCATTTAATACTCCTTTTTTGTTCATTTTACCAAAGTTGTAAGTTTTAGTTAAATTAGTTAACATTTTTACTTTGTTTATTGGATTTCTTTCTTGAACAGGAGTAAATTCATAAGCTACACCATTTTGTTGAACATAGCCACTTGTATAAAGAGCGATTGATACATCTGATCCACCAGGAGAAGAAAAATATATTGGACGTTTCCAATCATTATTTGCAATCACGTCTAACATCATTACTTGTTCTCTTGTTATAGCCTGTTTATCAATTACAAATCGTATTTCAGAAGGAATATCTTCCGCTTTATCTTTAGATACAATACCTGAAGCAACCACATTCTTTTTGTTCACCGGAACTATAAATCCTTTACAAGGGAATACACGTAGTTTACTGTTGTTATTATTGATTTGGTTATTGTCATCACGTACAAATTCCATTGCTTTATCGATAGGTAAGAAATCCCAGCTTGTTTCCCAATCTTTTAAAAATTGTTGAAACTGTTCTGCCTGACCTTGTGGAAGATCAATCATCCCATTTGAATAACCAACCAAAACTTCTAATGCAGCGGTCATATATTTATCAACATCTTTATAAGAAGGATTTGTTACAGGATTAGTTAACAATGCTTTAATTTCATCAACTCTTCCTTGTGCAGTAGGGTTTTTAGCTTTAACAGTATTTCCCAGTACACTGCAATTATTTTTAAATTGTTCAAAAGCAACAGTGAAAGTAGTTTTATTATATTTGATTTTCTCTTTGTATAATTTTTCTAAAACTTCTTTTGAAATGCCTGCATTCATCAAATCAAACATAGATAAGAAATATACCTGATCAGTATTTCCTGCATACATCAAGATTTGATCTTCTCTGAATTTGATAGGTAAAGGCTCAGACTCATAAGCTTTCATCATCATTTGTTCAGTATACCAGTCTGTTTGCATTAATGAAAGGTTACAAACTCTTACGTCAGTTCTTTTTTCTTCTACTTCTTGTAAGTACCACAAAGGGAATGTATCGTTATCACCATTTGTAAATAAAATAGCATTACGATTACAAGATTCTAAATAGTTATATGCTAAATCTCTTGCAGACGTTTTATCACTTCTATCATGATCATCCCATCCTTGAACTGCTAAAAGCAACGGAGCAATTATCGTGATTAAAAGAGATAAGATAGCTCCTTGTGATTCATTTTTTAGTTTTTTACCCAAGAAGTTCATAATAAATACTAAAATGAAACCAGTTATAGCAATGTATAACCAAGTGAAAGATGCTGTGTAAGAATCACTTTTTGAATCAATGATAAACATAAATACTAAAATCCCTGCTGTAATGATAGCGCTTCTTTTAAGTGCCGTTTTTTCAATACTTCTAAAGATATCAAATAGTGCAAAAACGGACAAACCTATCCATAAAGCAAATGCGTAAAAGGATGCAGCATAAGCATAATCACGTTCTCTTGGTTCAAAAGGTTTTTGATTCAGATAGATGACAATTGCTAATCCTGTAAAAAAGAAGGTAAGTAAAACTACAAATGCATCTTTTGGAGCTCTGTAAAAGTGAAACATCATACCGATTATTCCTAGTATTAGTGGGAATAAAAAGAATTTATTATGTGATTCATTATTCACTGTATAGGTAGGTATATTGTCACCTTGATCACCTAAGTGCATTTGATCAATAGATTTAAATCCTGAAATCCAGTTTCCACGCATCGCATCACCATGTCCTTGAATGTCATTTTGACGCCCCGCAAAATTCCACATGAAATACCTCCAATACATCCAATTAATTTGGTAACGGAACAAATAAGTCATGTTTTCTCCAAAAGTTGGAAGTCTTTTCCCGTCAGTTCCTAATTCTGAACCTGATCCATCTGTTTCATCGTATCCTGACCAAGATTTGTAAGCATCAATTTTTTGTTGATCTTGGCTCCAATACATTCTTGGTAAAAATGTATTTTGTAAATAGGTTGGTTCTTGATGTTCTCTGTAATTTTCGTTTGTTACAAAGTATTTTTCTATGATTTCATGGCCAACCCCCAATGTTTTTACATATTCTTTGGCATGTTGTTCACTTTTAAATGCTTTCAAATCAGTGTCTCCGCGCATCACTACAAATCTTCTTGCATAGAAACGAGAACGATCTCCCCAATGTGTTTGGTCATCATCCATTTTCGAGTTCCAATATGGACCATACATAATAGGCCAACTTCCATATTGCTCACGTTTTAAATACGCATGTAAGGTAACTAAATTTTCAGGGTCATTTTCATCTAAAGGAGTGTTTGCACTTGAACGAATAACGATAGTAGCAAATGATCCATATCCAATTAGAAATACAATCAATCCTAAAGCGGCTGCATTTAAAATTGGTTTATCATTTTTTCTACTCCATCTCACTAAAAATACAACTCCAATAATTAATAAAATAAAGAAAAACATACTTCCAATATAGAAAGGCATTCCCATACTATTAACAAATGTTACTTCAAATTTCGAAGCCATTGAAATCGTTCCAGGAATAATACCTTCTTGGATAAATCCTAATGTAAAAATTGAAATAATACCAGTAATAAAGAATCCTTTCCACGAAAAATCTTTTGATTGATTGAAATAGATTACATAAGCAATTGCTGGAACAACAAGTAATCCCAATAAATGGACCCCTATAGCTAATCCAAACAAGAATAATATCAATACCATCCATCTAAGTGGACTAGAGTCAGACTCTAATTCATTGTTTTTTATTGCTGTAGTTTCTTCATCCCATTTAAGAATTGCCCAAAATATAATAGCCGTAAATAAAGAAGACATAGCATAAACTTCCCCTTCAACTGCTGAAAACCAAAAAGAATCGGTGAATGTGTAAGCGATTGCACCGATAAATCCACTACCTAACACGGCTATTTGTTCTCCAATAGTCATTGTTCTTTTGTCTTTCAATGCCATTTTTTTTGCGAGCATTGTTATCGACCAAAACATAAATAGAATTGTGAATGAGCTTGATAATGCAGACATTCTATTAATCCATACTGCGACCATGTCAGGAGAAGCAAAGAACGAGAATAATCTTCCTAAAAGCATAAATAGGGGAGCGCCAGGAGGGTGACCTACTTCTAATTTGTATGCTGCAGTGATATACTCACCACAATCCCAAAGACTTACAGTGTCTTCAATAGTGATAAAATAAACGATGGTTGCAATTAAAAATGTAATCCAACCTAAAACAATGTTACTTTTTTTGTAATTCATTCTTTTTTATATGTTTATGAGTGTAAAAGCTAAAAAAAATTAATTTTTAAACCAACGAAAATAAGGATTTTATGCTTTTGAATTTCATTTTCAAATTAATAAACGTTAAAAAAACAATCCAAAAAGTTTATTATAAATTAATATTGGTGAAAACAGATTGCTTAAACTTCAAGTAAATCATTGAATAACAATTAGCTTATTAATACAGTATAATTTTTTTTCAAAAAAAATCTTTACACTCTTGCAACAATAAAAAAACTTACTAATTTTGCATTCAGATACTGGCCTATGGTGTAACTGGCAACACGTCTGATTTTGGTTCAGAAGAGTCTAGGTTCGAGCCCTAGTAGGCCAACAAAAGCTTCACAGAAATGTGAGGCTTTTTTGTTTATAATTAGTTTGTTATCTTTTATTTATTCTGTTTGAAATTTTCAATAGGGTCCGGAAAAGGGTACAAGAAGTGATAATTCACTTAGTAATTTTTTTATTATTTTGGGTTGATATGAAACAAAAATGGGCTATGAAACTCATAACCCATTCTTTAGATGTTAAAGAAATTAGTCTTTAATGCAACGGATAGACATACCAGATGATTTACCAGCAAATTCAATCCCTGTTATTGAAGTTTTGTAAGAATTATATAAAACCCAAGCACCTTCATATGATTTCGTTGTTGTTGTATCTGTTGAACTCCACCAACCACAACTTTGACCCCAAGCTGGGTTTGATATTCCACCGCCTTCACCTCCACTTCTATTACCACTTGGTAAAGAAGTAAATAATGAAAGATTTGTACTTACTGAACCTGATTTTTTCCAATGAATATCACCTGCTTCTCTCATTTTTTCACCTGCTACACTTTCCCCACCTAGATAATCAACTAGTATTTTCCATTCTTTTAAGGATGGAATATGCCAATTTAAAGGACATACATTTTTATTTGAAATATTGAATATTGTATATCCTTTGTATAATTTTCCATAAATTGAATCATACATTTTGTCATCTCCTGGATAACACCACGCAGGAGATTTACTTAATGCCCAGGAATAATTTGAACCATTATGGGCTACGTATTCTATAGGTGTATTATCGTTGTATTTTGTTGTCATCAAATTTTCTCCCATCCACTCTTGTGTCCCAATTATGACAGTTTTATATTTATTTCCTTCAATATCTGTAACTCCATTGCCATATTTTGCTATGGATGTTGGATTATTCGTCGAATTAGTAGTATTAGATGTTGGATTACTACTTTCTTTTTTACAAGAGAATAGCAGTAATACACCTGCTATTAGATAAATAGTTTTTTTCATTTTTTATTATTTTAATCTTGTTTCAAAATTATAAATTATTACCGTTCGGTTATTATTTTGTTTCCAAATATTTTTAATCAATTACATCAATCCCTCATCACTCATAGATACATACCCAGACCTACTTACAATAATATGGTCTAGTACTGTAATGTCTAGTATGTGTCCTATACTGACTATTTTTTCTGTAAGTGTAATGTCTTCTTTACTCGCTTTGAGTATACCGCTGGGGTAGTTGTGACTAATAATAATTCCGTGTGCATTACATTTTAAAGCAGTAGCTAATATTATTTTGGGGTCTACGAGTGTAGCAATAGTTCCACCTGTACTAATCCGCATCCAACCAATGGTGTTGTTTGCTCTATTTAAAAATAAGGCATATGCAGATTATATATAGTCCACGGTGTCTTCATGATATAGTTCTACCAAAATACACTAAATGCATCTAAGGATGTGCTTATTTTTGTTTTCTTGTAGTTGCCAGCCTTGTATTTCAATGTGATTTCTTGCATACATTATGTATATGTTTTCATCGTACTTTTATTTTTTATTGTTTTTCAAAAATTGTGTACCGTACCCAAGTTACATACTGACCTTTCGGTAATTGTGATGTGTGTGATTATTTATGACTTTTCGGTCATGGATAATGATAAAGAAATTTTACTCAAACTTGCTGTAAGGTTGAAGGCTTTACGAAAATCTATGAAGGTTACTCAGGAGGAAGTGTATAATGCAACTGGTGTGCATATAGCCCGAGTTGAACAAGGTAAACGTGATATTTCCTATACTACGCTGCGTAAATTGGCACAGTACTTTCAGGTGAGTTTGTCAGAATTTGATGAATAATTTTTTGGTAAGTCAATTTTTAGATTTTAAATGAATTTCAATATTTTTGAGTTTAAAATTTTTTGAATGTTTTATAAACTTACATATCTATTTCTATCTTTTTTATTTTTCGCATGTACATCAACACAAGAAAAAGTGGGATTTATTCCAACCAAAGAAAAAGTGAGATTTGTTGGTCGATTTGATTTTACCGGAAAGCCTAAAGTTTGGGCTCCAGGTGCATACATTGAATTTTGGTTTAAAGGAACAAATTGTTCTCTAGAAATTGAAGATGATCCAGCTTTTAATTCACATAATTACATTGAAATTCAATTGGATGAGCTGCCTGTGAGAAGAGTTAAGTTAGAAGAAACTAAAAATTTGATTTCAGTTCTGAAATCTGCTAAAAATAAACTTCACCATGTTTATATAGTCAAATGTACAGAAGCTGGAATAGGTAGTATTTCGTTCGGTAAAATTTACTGTGAAAAATTAATCAAACCAAGAAAGAAGCATAAATTACTTTATGAGTTTATTGGTGATTCTATGACCTGTGGAAATGGTGCTGATTGTTCTTCACCTATAGATGTTCGTGGTGAGTGGTATGAGCAACACGATGCATATCAAAGTTATGGTCCAACCCTAGCTCGATCTTTTCAAGCAGATTGGATGTTAAGTTCAGTTTCAGGTTTTGGTTTGACACGAAGTTGTTGTGGAAACGATGAAACTATTCCAGAAGTATACGATTTTGCAGATCTAGGTGGACAAGAGTATCGTTATAATTGGAAAAAACACCAACCTGATATCGTATTTATCTGTTTAGGTCAAAACGATGGGCTACAAAAACAAGATAAGTATTGCTTTGATTATGTAGGTTTTGTAAGACGGATTAAAAAAGCGAACCCAAATACACAAATTGTTTGTTTAGATAGTCCGATGGCTAAAACGAAACTAAAAAAACATTTGGATACATGTATTCTTGCTGCTGTTAACACGCTTCAAAAGCAATATGGAAATTCTATTCATTCATATTTTTTCAAAAAACGATACTATCACGGTAGATTAAAACACCCCAATATCTCAGAACATAAACAAATGGCATTAGAGATAGAATTATTTCTGAAGAACTCTAAAATTTTGAAATAACTGAATCATTTGATTTTTTAAGAAATGTTAAAATCCAACAAAGCGAAAGCGTTCTCGCAAATCCAATGCACCTAGTAATAAGATTGCGTATATTTTGAGGAAATGAAGCGTATTACAAATTGGTGTTTGAGGAGGAACGACGAGTTTCAATTAGTAAAGCGAAAAGCCCCGTAAAAATTAGCAATTTTGTTACAGTGCTAGACCTTTTTGTTACTTTTTGGGGCAATGCCAAAAAGTAAAATCTTTATTATTTCAAAACAATAATCTTATTCCTTCCTAATTCAACAAAACCATCTTCTTCCAATACTTTCAATAAACGAGAAATAACAACACGTGCTGTTCCTAATTCATTAGCTAATTGTTCGTGTGTAATATTTAGTGTTTTTGAATTTGCAACTTCACTTTTCTTATGAATAAAGTCAAGTAAGCGTTCGTCCATTTTTTTGAATGCAACATTATTTACCACTTCCAATAATTCTTCAAAACGTTTATGATATAATCTGAAAATATAATCTAGCCATTCAGGGAATTCTTTAATTAATAGTGATACTTTATCTATTGGAATAAAAAGAATTTCGGTATCTTCTTCAGCGATAGCTTTTACTTTGCTTGTATCTTGATGTATTCCTCCTAAAAAAGACATAATACAAGTTTCACCTGACCTTATGTAATAAAGCAAGAGTTCTCTGCCATCTTCGTCTGTTCTCATGACACGAATACTTCCTTTTGTAACTATTGGAATTGCTTTGATATATGCGTTTTCATTAAGAATTATTTCGTTTTCTGCAAATTCCTTGGCAAATCCAATGGTTAAAAGTCTTTCTCTTATTTTTGGAGATGCTTTAAACTCATTTATTTCTTGTAATTCCATAAAGTCTTAATTGAATTTTAAAATTACACTTTTCCTTTTGATTTTGTATTTTTACTCAATAAATAAAGGAATATGTCAGAAAAGAGAACAGAAATTAGTGATCTAGGAGAATTCGGTTTGATTGATACACTTACCAAAGATTTTGTAAGTTATTCACAAACAACGATAAAAGGAGTAGGGGATGACGCAGCAGTAATTGCAACTTCAGAAGATGAAGTAATGTTAGTTTCAACGGATATGCTAGTGGAAGGAATTCATTTCAATTTGATGTATTCTCCTTTGATGCATTTGGGTTATAAATCTGTGGTGGTAAATTTGTCTGACATATATGCGATGAATGGAACACCGAAGCAAATTACTGTTTCAGTAGCAATTTCAAGTAGATTTCCTTTAGAAGCAGTAGAAGAATTATACAAAGGAATTAAAAAAGCATGTGATTTATATCAAGTTGATTTAATTGGTGGAGATACAACATCGTCTTTATCCGGTTTAATGATTTCGATTACAGCGATTGGTACAGCAAAGAAAGAAGAAGTTGTTTATAGAAGTGGAGCTAAAGAATACGATTTATTAGTTGTCTCAGGAGATTTAGGTGGTGCTTATATGGGGTTGCAATTACTAGAGAGAGAGCGTGAAGTTTTCAAAGCAAATCCAAATATCCAGCCAGATTTAGATGGCCATGATTATTTGTTAGAAAGACAATTGAAGCCTGAAGCACGAAAAGATGTGATTCAAATTTTAAAAGAATTAGAAGTTCAACCTACGTCAATGATTGACATTTCTGACGGCTTGGCTTCTGAAATTATGCATATTTGTAAAGCAAGTGAAGTTGGATGTACGATTTACGATGAGCGCATTCCGTTAGATGCGAAAACTTCGATAGCTGCAATTGAGTTCAATGTTGACCCGGTAACAACAGCATTAAATGGTGGAGAAGACTACGAATTGTTATTCACCATTAAACAAGAAGATTATGATAAAGTAGTATCAAATCCTAATTTCACAGTAATTGGACACATTACAGATAAAAATAGCGGGGTGAATTTAGTAGATAAAAATGGTTCGCATATTACCCTGAAAGCACAAGGATGGAATCATTTTGCAGAATAAATTAATCTAATCTAAAAAATTAAATTGATTTAAGAAAGGTGGTTAAGAATCTCGAAACCACCTTTATTTTTTATTTTAAAACAATCCGTTGATTTCAGCATCAATAGATTGAATGATTTTACCAAAGTCTTCTTGGTTTTCAGGGAAGCGATTGTTATCAATGTCAATTACTAACAATTTTCCTTTATCATATGTCGAAATCCATGCCTCGTAACGATCGTTTAATCGTTTTAGGTAATCCAAACGAATACTTTCTTCGTATTCTCTACCTCTCAATTGAATATGATTAACAAGTGTAGGAACACTTGCTCTTAAGTAGATTAATAAATCAGGTGCAGAAACAAATGACTCGATAAGATTAAATAAAGAGAAATAATTTTCAAAATCACGCGTAGTCATTAATCCCATTGAATGCAAATTAGGAGCAAAAATAAATGCATCTTCATATATCGTACGATCTTGAATCACCGTATTACTTGCTTCTTTGATTTCTTGAATTTGAGTGAAACGACTATTTAAATAATAGATTTGTAGGTTAAAAGACCATCGTTGCATATCCTCATAAAAGTCATTCAAATATGGATTTTGTTCAATATCTTCAAAATGTGTATCCCAACCGTAATGTTTTGCTAACATCTGAGTTAACGTTGTTTTTCCTGCTCCGATATTACCTGCTACTGCTATATGCATAGTTCAATTGTATTAATTCGTTTCCATACAAATATACATCCTACAAATGAAAAAATCAGTTGAGTAATGTAAATTTTGAAATTTTGTTTTTTTCGGTAAAAAAGAGAAAAGCACCATTTTTACCAATAACAACAGAATTGATTGGTATTTTAATGATTCCTAACTGTTTTTTCTGAGTAATATTATAAATTAAAATGTTTTCTTTTAACTGAATATAGAGATTATCTTTGTCTATAATTATGGTTTTATATTCAGTAAAATCATACGTTGACTTCAGGTTTCCGTATATATCAAGAATTACAACTTTTCCAGAAAAATCTAACAAATACAAAAGGTTATTAGCTTCGATGATTTTATCAATCGATGTTAAATTAACTAGTTGTTTTATATTTATAATAGTTTGAAATTGTTGTTCGTTTTTTCCAATCAATTTCAAAATACTATTATCCTGATTATACGCCCAACATTTATCCATTTGGTCGGATCCTGATGTACTTACAACATTGTTTAAATCAAAAGTAATTAGTTCTATTGTTTCATTTTGTAAAGATAAACTGTTATCGATAAAGTTTATACTTTGTTGATTTTCAGAGAAAAGTAGGATTTTGAATGGGTTACGCGCATCAATTTCTTTGATTTTTCCAAGAGATTTAACGCTTTGATGAAACAGCAATTCTCCCATAGGGTTCAATTTAATTATTTCGGAGTCATCAAATAAAATAGCATTTTGTTGTTCATCGATACTTCCTACTAAATTACCATTAAAGGATTTTTCCCAAATTAATTTCATTTTTAGGGTATCTTGTCCAAAAACAATTATATGAACAAAAAGACATAAAAAAGACAACAATTTAAACATATTAGTTTATGTAATTAATTAATTGATCTGCAATTTCTCTTGTACTATTTAATCTAGGAATTTTATGTTGTCCTCCTAACTTGTTTTGTTTTTTTAGCCAAAGCTCAAATGTGTTTTCAATCAGAATGTGAATTTTTGGAAAAGTTAAAACGAAATCACCTTGTCTTTTAGCTGCGTAATCTGAATTTATGGATTGTAGTTTATTATCTAAAATAACTGTAAATTCATTTAAATTATTTGGTTGTTTTGAAAATTCAATAAACCATTCGTGACCACCTTTCTGATTGTTTTTAGGAAATATAGGGAAAACTGCATAATCTTTTATGAATGCATTCGTTTCTTTACAGGTTTCGGCAATTGCTCGATCGGCATTTTCAACAATAACTTCTTCACCAAATACATTTAAGCATTGGGTAGTTCTGCCGGTAATTTTAAAACGATAGGGTGAAGTACAGGTAAATAAAATAGTATCACCAATGATATACCTCCATAATCCAGCATTTGTACTGATTACTAATGCATAATTTTTATTTATTTCTACATCTTCTATTGGAATCACTTTTTTACTATTCAACCCATTAAATTCTTCTACTGGTATAAATTCATAAAATATACCATAGTCTAGCATAAGTAATAATTCATTAGTTTCGGGTTGATCTTGAATTCCATAAAATCCCTCGCTGGAATTGTATGTTTCAACATAGTTGATTTTTTCTCCTATAATAGACTCAAATTCTGCTTTATAAGGAGAAAAGTTTACCCCACCATGCATATACAATTCTAAATTTGGCCAAACTTCTTTGATGGATTTTTTACCTGTAAATTCTAAAATTCGTTTTAATAACACCAATGTCCAGCTTGGAACACCAGCAAGAATATAGACATCTTCTTCGATAGTTTCCCTTACTAATTTATCTAATTTTTCTTCCCAATTAGAAAGTAAACTTGTTTCCCTAGATGGAGTTCTTCTTATTTCAGCCCAAAAAGGAAGGTTTTTTATTATGATAGCAGATAAATCTCCTATATATGATTTTTTATCTAGTATATTGATTTCGGAACTTCCTCCAATTATCAGGTGTTTACCATTATATAATTTGCGATTGGGATAATTATGATAATAAAGAGAAAGTAAATCTTTACCTCCTTTGTAATGACAATCATAAAGGTGTTCTTTTGTTACAGGTAGAATTTTGCTACGATGTGAAGTGGTGCCTGAAGATTTAGAAAACCAATGTGTTGAACCTTTCCAAAGAATATTTTTTTTCCCTGTTAACGTTTCTTCAATAAACGTATATATGGACGTATAATCTTGAATAGGTACTTTTTGAGTAAAATCAATATAGTTTTTGATTTCTTTAAATGAAAAAAGCTCTCCAAACTTTGTTGAAGAGCATTTCAGTATCATATCTTTCAGTAATTTTTGTTGAACTACTGAGGGATTATTTTTGAAAAATTCAATTTGTTGAAGACGTTTTTTAATCAACCATGCAAAAATGTTGTTAAAAAACATCATTTGAATTCAAATTATCCCCAAATAACGATTGAAGCGATAACACCAATAGCAATGATTGTATAAATAAAACCTACTGCTGCAGTTGATTTATCGAAAAAAGTATCATCTGACATAATCTTTAATTTTTTTTGTACAAATATAATATAATTTATGAAGTTCGCTTCAGGTTTAAACCTTGATTTTGGAGATAATGTTAGTAGTAGAATATCCTGCTTCCAAGTCAATGGTTTTTACCGTTCCGCCAATTGATTTTACAAAATCACTCCCTACAATGTATTTTTTATTCGATGGATCTGTTTCATTTTCATCGTAATCAGCACCTTTAACAAGAATTGTTGGCTTGATCTTTTTTATTAACTTTTCAGGTGTTTTTTCTCCAAAAAGAACAACTAAATCAACAAATCCTAGGCTAGCTAACACTTGTAATCTCGCAAATTGATCATTTATAGGTCTTTCTGGACTTTTGTTTTGAGCTCTAACAGATGCATCTGTATTTAGAGCAACAATCAATTTATCACCTAAATCAGCAGCTTTTGCTAAATAAGTTACATGCCCTTTGTGAAGAATATCAAAACATCCATTTGTAAATACTATTTCATTATTTTTTAGTTTCCAAGAGCAAACTAATCGGGCAGCGTCTTCAGCTGAAACTATCTTTGAATGAATATAATCAATTCTCGACATCTTCTTTAGAGTGATTTTTAGGAAGTAAAATGAAAGAGATTAAGCCCAAAATAATTAATAAAATAGTCTGTGATGCCCAAATTATCATTCCAATGGCATTGCCAATTGCTAATGCATTGGGAGTTTTGTCTTTCATTACAAAATTTACAACTAAACCTACTAATAATGGGAAAGTACCTATCCCTCCATTTGTAAACATTATTCCCAGAGATCCAGCAATAAATCCCAGTAAAATTCCACTAATCGGGAAGTCTTTTGTTTCTTCCAGTGAGTAAAAGCAAACACCAAAATAAGTGATGTATGATACCCAGATGAAAAGTGTATGAAAAATATATCCGGATGGATTTTTAGATTTGAAAATTGAAGTTAGACCAATAAAAATATCTTTTACGAATGAAATTATTTTAGCGCGTAATGCTGGTTTTTTACGTATGAAAATAAAACCCGCTATTGTTACAATTATAAAAAATATTTCTATTACCAATTTAATTGGAAAGCCATCTTTTTTAGTTGATGATGGAGTAAATGTATTTTGAATTTCTATGAAAATAGCTTTGAAATCTTGAAAACCAATCAATGCTGTAACAGATGCAAGTATCAATAACATAACAAAATCAACAGCTCTTTCGGCTATAATTGTTCCAAATGATTTACTAAAAGGTACACCTTCAGATCGATATAACATAGCCGATCTTGAAGCTTCTCCAGCCCTAGGGATAGTTAAGTTGATAATGTATCCAATCATTAACGAATGGTACCTGTTCCACAAACTTGTTTTATAACCCAAGGGTTCTAACATGTATTTCCATCTGTAAGCTCTTGATAAAAAGGCTAAGAAACTTAAAATAACAGAAAGAATAATCCAAGAATAATTGGCATTTTTAATAGCAAAGAAAAAATAATCCTTTGCTTTAGCATCCATATTATTAAAAAAGTACCAAATCAGGTATATTCCTAATAGTAGGGGAAGGGCTATTTTTAAAACTTTGATTAAAGCCGATTTCATAACAAATCAAATTAGATTTGTTTCTTCATTTGGAAAAACAAGAGATGGTTTGAAAGATTTTGCTTCTTCAAAATCCATGTAACCATAACCTATAATAATAATTGGGTCACCTACAGCAACACGTCTTGCTGCAGGACCATTTAGACAAATGGTACCTGTATTTGGATCTCCTTTGATTACGTAAGTCTCAAAGCGTTCACCATTATTGATGTTAACGATTTGAACTTTTTCTCCTTCAATGATATTTGAAGCATCCATTAAAGCTTCATCTATTGTGATACTACCAATATAATTAAGATCTGCTTGAGTAACGCGAACTCTGTGGATTTTAGATTTTACGACTTCGATTAGCATATTTTCGATTTTCGAAGGGCAAAGTTACATTAATTATTAGTCTAAAGACTATCGAATACTAAAAAGTTGTTCTTAACTTAGAATCATATTGTCAATTAATCTTATTTTATTACAATAAGCAGCGATACATACAACTAAGTTTTTTTTAACTTTTTCGTTTGATTGTGTTAGTGTATTTTGATCCACTATTTCCAAATATTCAAGAGTTAAGTTTCCTTTATGAAAATAATTAATTGCCTTGTCTTTCAGTGTTTTTATAGAGTCAAAATTTTCTAGATTTTCTTTGATAAATTGTAATGTGTTGAATATGATGAGAGAGTCTTTTTTTTCTGCTTCTGAAAGCCTTAAATTTCTGCTACTCATTGCTAAACCGCTTTCTTCTCTAATTGTTTGGCATGCAATAATTTCAATTGGAAACAAAAAGTGTTTTGTCATAAATTTTATGACAGCAACTTGTTGAAAATCTTTTAATCCAAAATAAGCCTTTGTAGGTTTTATTAAATCAAACAAACGATAAACTACCTGACAAACTCCTTTAAAGTGACCAGGACGAAATTTACCTTCCATAACCAGTTCTAACTCTTTTAAATCGATCTCTGGAAAAATATAATTATCATAAATTTCATCAATACTTGGCATAAAAAGATAATCACAACCTAAATCTTCCAAAATAGTAATATCTTTTTCCTCCGTTCTTGGGTAGTTTTCCAAATCTTCAGGTTTATTGAATTGAGTTGGGTTTACAAAAATAGAACATATAACTATTTGGTTTTCAGATTTTGATTTGGTGATTAAAGAGCTATGCCCTTGATGAAGTGCACCCATAGTAGGAACAAATCCAATTGATGAACTTTTATAATTTTCTAAATTTGTAAGTTTATTAAGTTCTTCAACTGTTCGAAGTATTTTCATTTCAGTATACTTAGATGTTTGCAAAACTATTTATTTTCTTTATGTTTCGCTAATTTTTTGTAATTTTGTATACTTTATAAATTTAACCTTACCTCATGGAGAAAAAAAGAATTCTTTTTGTTTCACAAGAAATAACTCCTTTTTTACCAAAAACAGAAATGTCTCACACTGCTAGAAGACTACCTCAAGTTATTCAAGATGCTGGAAAAGAGATACGTGTTTTTATGCCTAAATTTGGCGCTATTAATGAAAGACGCCATCAACTTCATGAAGTAATCAGATTATCTGGTTTGAATTTAGTTATTGATGACAAAGATCATCCTTTGATTATTAAAGTAGCATCTATTCCAACAGCAAGAATGCAAGTTTACTTTATTGATAATGAAGAGTTTTTTAAGAGAAAAAATACGATTCAAGATGAAAGTGGTGAAATGTATTCAGATAATGATGAACGTTCCATGTTCTTTTGTAGAGGCGTATTAGAAACAGTTAAGAAGTTGGGATGGAAGCCGGATGTTATTCATTGTCATGGTTGGATGGCTTCATTAATGCCATTGTACATTAAGAAGATATATAACAAAGATCCACATTTTTCAGATACAAAAGTAGTAGTGAGTTTGTATGATTCTATCTTTGAAAATGGTTGGGATCATAGATTTAATGAGAAATTGAATTTTGATGGGTTTGATGCTGAAGTAACTGAAGGTGTGAAAGATGCATCATATTTAAACGTGTTAAATACTGCTATTAGATATGCTGACGGATTGACTGTAGGTTCTGAGAGTTTAGATGCTGTTTCTCAAGAAATATTTGATTCAGCAAACTGTATTAAGTTAAATTACATTCCTGAAGAAAATCAAGCAAAGGTTTTTTCTGAATTTTTTGATAAGGTAATCGAGGAGGAAGTAGCTGCACAATAATTGAAATATTTAATTTTTATATTAGTTTTTATTGTTTCCATTTCTTGTAAAAAAGAAGTGAATAGTTCTGGTTATAATTTAATTGGAGCTGATCCTGCTATGGTTGGAGCAGTAGATACTTTTACTATTAGAACATCTTCTAGAAATTTAGATACATCTGCAACAAATTCTCCAGCTTATCTTTTATTAGGTTCTATTAATGACCCTATTTTTGGAAAAACCGAAGCTTCTTTTTGTTCTCAATTGAGACTTATTACAACTTCACCCGATTTTGGAGAAATTAGCAGTTTAAAAATAGATTCAGTTGTCCTGTCAATGAGGTATCTTGATAATTATGGTTTAAATAAACCTTTGAAATTTGATGTTTTTAGAATTTCTGAAAATCTTGATATTAATAAAGTCTATTATTCGAATTCAAAGATCAATTGTTACAGTGAAAACCTTTCTATTAATTCTAATTTCAAAACACCATTAGCTCCAGGAAAATATTTTATAAATCAATTTAAGGATACTATTTATGATCAAATTTCTATAGAACTTGATACGATGTTGGGTAGAGAATTGATAAATAAATCAAAGGAATCTCCATCTACTTACGCTTCAATAGAAAATTTTAATAGTTGGTTTAAAGGTCTTAAGATTGTTGCTAAAAATGAAACTCAAGCTTATTTAGATGGTGCTATCTATTACATAAGTTCTGCACCAAGATTAACAATTTATTACAAACAAGGGGGTAAAAACAAACAGTATTATTTTGAATTAAATCAAAATGCGGTTAGGATTAATTTACTTGATTTTAATAAATCTGGTTATGAAGCTGACAAACCATTAGCTAATAGTAATTTTTATACACAATCGAATTCATTGAGGGCATATGTCGAATTACCTTACATCACAAGTATTTCAACAAATTCTGTAGTTCATTCAGCTAAACTTGAATTGCCCTATGACAATACAAATAATTTTATTTATACTCCAGGTAATCAAGTTTCGGTGATGATAGAAAATTCATCTGATGATAAGAGATTAAGAATGATAGGTATGGGTAGTATAGATACAATAAAAAAAGTGTTTACCATTGATTTACGTGAGCATATACAATCAGTTGTTGCTAAAAAAAGAATCAATTCAGGCTTATTTATTTCACCTAGAGAATTTAGTACTACTTCTACTAGGATAAAATTTATTAATAATGGAGAAATTACTCCAAAATTATATTTAAAAGTTTCAAGTTTTAAAAAATAGTATATATGTGTGGTATAGTTGCATATATTGGAAAAAAAGATGCATTTCCAATTTTAATTAAAGGGTTATCACGTTTAGAATATAGAGGCTATGATAGTGCTGGAATTGCACTATTAAATAAAGGTGAATTGAATCTATATAAAAAACAAGGTAAAGTAGCAAATTTAGTTCAATTTACTGAAGGTAAAGATATTACAGGTAGTGTTGGTATAGGTCATACTCGTTGGGCAACCCATGGAGAACCAAATGACGTTAATGCGCATCCACATTATTCAATGGATAAACGTATTGCGGTTATTCACAATGGTATAATTGAAAATTACGATTCAATTCGTGAAGAGTTAATTACAAGAGGATACGTTTTCAAGAGTCAAACCGATACTGAAGCATTAGTTCATTTAATTGATGATATTCAAAAAACAGAAAAAGTTGACTTATTAGAAGCAGTTAGACACGCCTTACAAAGTGTAATAGGTGCCTATGCTTTGGTAGTAATTTCTAAAGATCATCCAAATCAATTGATTGCTGCTAGAAAAAGTAGTCCATTAGTAATTGGTATAGGTGAAGATAATGGTGAGTTTTATTTAGCATCAGATGCAACTCCTATTGTTGAATATACAAATCAAGTAGTTTATTTAAATGATGAAGAAATTGCATTAGTTGATATTCATGAAGGGTTAAGGATTACCAACATAGCAAATCAAGTGAAGACTCCATATATTCAAGAGTTGGAACTTCATTTAGAAGCGCTTGAGAAGGGCGGCTATGAACATTTTATGATGAAAGAAATCTTTGAACAACCTCGTTCAATTCACGATTGCTTCAGAGGTCGTTTAAATGCTGCTGAAGGGTTCATTCAGTTAGGTGGTTTAAAAGATTATGAGAAAAGAATACTTAATGCGAAAAGAATTGTTTTTGTTGCATGTGGTACTTCTTGGCATGCATGTCAAGTTGCTGAGTATTTAATTGAAGATTTAGCAAGAATAAATGTAGAAGTTGAGTATGCTAGTGAATTTAGATACAGAAATCCTATCATTTCTGAAAAGGATGTCGTAATAGCAGTCTCTCAGTCGGGTGAAACGGCAGATACTCTTGCAGCTTTAGAATTAGCAAAAGCAAGAGGAGCATCAATTTTTGGTATATGTAATGTAGTTGGTTCTTCTATATCAAGAATTACTGATGCTGGTTCTTATACGCATGCAGGTCCTGAAATTGGCGTAGCATCAACTAAGGCTTTTACAGCCCAAGTTACTGTATTAACTTTATTAGCTTTAAGATTAGCTTATAAGAAAGAAACATTAAGTAATTCAAGATTTAGATCTTTATTGACTGAGTTAGAAGCAATACCTGAAAAAGTTAAAAGAGTACTTGATAAAAATGAATTAATTAAAAGTATTGCAGCTCATTACAAGGATTCATCTAATGCGTTATATTTAGGAAGAGGTAGTTCATTTCCTGTAGCTTTAGAAGGAGCTTTAAAATTAAAAGAGATATCTTACATCCATGCAGAGGGTTATCCAGCAGCGGAGATGAAACATGGTCCTATCGCGTTAATTGATGAAGATATGCCTGTATTCGTAATTGCAACAAAGGGAACGTCTTACGAAAAAGTTGTTAGTAATATTCAGGAAGTTAAAGCAAGAAAAGGAAAGATTGTCGCAATTGTTACTGAAGGAGATATACAAGTAAAAGAGATGGCTGATCACGTAATCGAAATTCCAGCGACAGATGAACATTTAGTACCTCTAATTGCTACAATTCCATTACAAATTTTATCTTATCATATCGCTGTAATGAGAGGATGTAACGTAGACCAACCAAGAAATCTTGCTAAATCAGTTACAGTAGAATAGCACTTAATATACAAATAAAAAAAGGGAAAGATTTAAATCTTTCCCTTTTTTTATTTGTATTAATTGTTAATTAATCTCTCTCTTTGAGCCATTTAGTTACAGCTGGCGTTAATTCTTTTTGAGATTTTCCACCAACAAATACTCCAATATGTCCACCTTCAAATTTATAGATTGTTTTATCTTTTGATCCGACATGCTCATTTAATGGAATTGTAGCGGAAGGGGGTACTAAATGATCATAGGTTGCATATATATTTAATAAAGGCATAGTTAGATTTTTTAAATCAACTTTATGATCACCTATTACTAATTCTCCCTTGATTAATTTATTTCCTTGATATAAATCTTCCATAAATTGTAAGAAACATTCTCCTGCTTGATCGGGACTTTCATTAATCCATCTCTCCATTCTTAAAAAGTTCAATAGTTTCGTTTTTTCATCCATTGAATTAATAAGTCCTGTTGATTTATGAATTTTCATCATTGGTTTAAGCATTTCAAAACCATCATTAAGAAATGAACCAGGTACTAATCCATCAAAACCTTCAACTAATTTCTTGAAGTCCATGTCTTTGCTCCATCTAAATAATAATCCATCATTAACAGAAAAATCAATAGGAGTAACATGTGTTACAAGGTTTTTAACTTTTTCAGGGTGTAATGCAGAATAAATCACACTAAATGTTCCACCTTGACATATACTAAGTATATTAATTTTGTCAACTTTATTTTCTTTTCTAATAAAATCAACACATCTATCAATATAACCATTAATATAGTCATCCATACTTAAGTATTTATCCATTTTAGTTGGATACCCCCAATCAATTAAATAAACATCAAGTCCTGAGTCAATTAAGTTTTTAATGTAACTTCTGTCAGGCTGTAAATCTAACATTTGATACGTGTTTACCAATGCATAAACAATTAAAACCGGAGTTTTGTATGTAGGTTTATCTGAACGATTATATTTAAATAATCTTAATTTATCTTCTTTGTATACTTCTGTTTTAGGAGTTGTTGCGATATCAACTTCAACGATATCTTGTAGAAGCTCCATTCCTTTTAAGAATTTGGAAGTGTTTTCTGAAAAATCTTTTAGCATTGAAATGTGTAGGTCTTGCATTTTAATTCTATTTTACAAAAAAAGGGAAATAGATAACTATTTCCCTTTTATGAATTTTTAATTAATTAAACTGTAGTTGTTTTTCTAGCAGTTGTTTTTGTAGTTTCAGTAGTGTTTAATCTTGACTCTAAAGTCTTAATTGTCTTTTTTAAGTCGTGAATTGTTTTGTAAAGTTCACTCATTTCTGATTTAACAACTAAAGGAAAAGATTCAACTCTATTTTCAAATTGTTTTTCTAAGTTCTTTTTAATTTCCATTGAGATAGTTGTTAACTCTCCCTTTAATTTTGAAAATTCGTCAGTAGAAAATAATTGAGTGTAGTGTTTTTCATTTATGTTTACCCAATCATTAAAGAAAGGTTGGAAAGAAGAAGTCATAGTAGCATCTTTCATTTTTTCAGTCATGTGAGAAAACATTTCGTTTGAAACTTTCTGTCCTGTTGTATAAAGGTGATTTTGTAATAAATTCAACTTAGTTTGGTAAGTAGCAACTTTATCAAAATTAGCCATTGCCAATTCAATATTCTCTTTTTCTTTCGAAGGAGTTACTAATTTCATTAAAGGAGCAAAAGTATCAGTTAAAGAAGTGTTTACACCTTTAAACGTTTCTGTGAATTTTACAAAATCTCCAGAAATTAAATGAGGGAATTTATCAGTAAATAATTTCCAGTATTCTTGAAAGTCTTTATTTACAGTATTATTGTTAGCAAAGAAATCCTTAACCATTTTCACATTGTTTTCTAACATTGTATTTAGGTTAGAAGTAGGAAAGAAATTACCAAATAATTCTTCTGTTACTTTTTTATAATTTGTTGGATCAAATAAGTTTTTGAATCCATCAATAGTGAAATCTTTATTTTGAAAAGCTTGAAAGAATGGCTTATAAAACTCTTGTAATTTGAAATATAATGCATTTGTATTCATTGCATTTTGAAATAATTCTTTGTGCATTGTTCCAGGCATCATAGTATTTAATGAATGCATAGTAGAATTTAAAGTTTTATTCCAAGAATCAAATAAAGTGTTCCAAGTTGAATTTAAATCTAAAAAGTTTTGGTTTGTTTCATTTGTTGATTTACCAAAACTATTTAAAGAATTATACATTCCTAAGTTGAAGTCTGTAGCTTTTTTCAAAGCATCAACTTGAGTATTATACATATTTTTAAAGAACTCTTCAGTTTTACCAAAAGTTTCGTTTAGTTTATTCTCAGGTTTATGTTCAGTAGAAATGTTATTAAACATTGACATTTGGTTTTCCCACCAATTTTTATAAACCTCAGTAGATTTTTCCATTGGATTATCTGATTTCATAGCTTCTTGAAACTTATTTGCTGTTTCAACAAATGTGTTCATCGCTTTTTGTTGAGTTTCCATTACTGTTTCAAATAATTCTTTTGTATTATTCATTATCTATAATTTTAAAAATTAAGGTTACGGTGCAAATTTCGAGCAATTATTTATTTAATCAAAATTTTTTTTCAATTTATCAAGTATTTTTTTAACAATTTGAATTTAGTTTTCAACTACATGTACAAACCTCCGTTAATATTTAGACATTGCCCTGTCATGTAATCTGAATTTACAAGAAAAAGTACTCCTTTAGCAATTTCATTTGGATCGCCTAATTTATTCATTGGAATTTTAGAAACAATATTTTTAAGTACATCTTCAGGCATTGCTGCTACCATTTCAGTTCCTATGAATCCAGGGCAAATGTTGTTGACGGTTATCCCATATTTTGCCGTTTCTAGTGCTAAAGATTTACTGAAACCTATTAATCCAGCTTTAGCAGCTGCATAGTTTGTTTGCCCAAATCCACCTGATTGTCCAATTACGGAACTAATATTTATAATTCTTCCGAATTTGTTTTCAATCATATCAGGCACAACTAATGAACACATGTTAAATGCACTTGATAAATTCGTATTTATAACTTCTTGCCATTCAGATAAACTCATTTTTCTAAATGATCGGTCTCTTGTTATACCTGCGTTGTTTATTAGAATATCAATTTTTCCAAGTTTTTCTTTTACAGCACTAATCATTTTAGAACAGTCCTCGCTTTCAGCGATATTTCCTTGAATTTTGATTGCAGAACCTCCAGCTTCAATGATTTGATTTACAATATTGTCAGCGTGTGATTCGTTATGATTGTAATTTACTACTACAAAATAACCTTCCGCACCTAATGCTAGTGAAATTGCTGCACCTATTCCTCGGGAACCTCCTGTTACCAAGGCTATTTTTTTATTTTCGGTTATCATAGATTATATTTTTAATAGAGTGTTTATACTTTTTCAAAAGATAGAAATTTTTTTTCAATTTTTAGGAGTTTTAAATGTTGAAATTAATTTGTAAATTGGACTTTCTAATTTTTTTATGATGATTAATATTGGTGATAAATTTGAGCATAATTTTTCTTACAGTCAAGAAGATGTAGTTTTATTTTCTAAAGTTACAGGTGATAATAATCCTGTTCATTTAGATGATGAATATGCTTCAAAGACAATTTTTAAAAGACCTATCATACACGGAATGTTAGGAGCTTCTGTTTTTTCTAAAGTTTTTGGAACGATGTTTCCTGGAGAAGGAACAATTTATTTGACCCAAAACATTCAGTTTTTAAAGCCAATGTTAGTTGATACAAATTACATTGCTTTTTTTGAAGTTATAGAAATAGATCGTGAAAAACACAGAGCAACTGTAAGTACATATGTTTTGAATGAAGACGGTAAAAAGGTGATTGATGGTAACGCTATATTAATGCATACTGAAAAGTTTTAATTGATGTTCGTTTTAACAAGTGATAATAAAAAAATATATACTGAGTATCACATCAAAGATGCTAGTTTTGAAACAATAGTTTTATTAAACGGTTTGTCACAAACAACCGCTTCATGGGGTTTTGTAGTTCCACATCTAAAAAATAAGTATAATATTTTGCTTGTTGATTTTATTTTTCAGGGTAATTCTGATAAAGAAGGAAACTGGCGTGATTTTGATGAACATGCAAAAGATGTTATCTCAGTTTTAGATTTTTATTCCGTTTCTAAAGGAATTTTAATTGGACTCTCTTATGGTAGTATTGTCGCTCAACATGCTGCAGTTCTTTTTCCTAATAGAATTTCAAAATTAGTTTTACTATCTACCTTTGCTAATAAAACTCCTTATTATGAAGCTATTGAGCTTTCTTGGAAAAGAGCATTGGAAATGGGAGGGTATGGATTGATGTTGGATGTAATGTTGCCATACGTTTTAAGTGATTCATATTTTAGTCACCCTATAATTCCGATAGAATTACTAAAATCTATGAGAAAGGATGTTGTAGAAGCTAAGTCATTAGAAAAATTAATGACGGCGACTTTAAATATGAAAGATTACAGAAATGAATTAAAAAACGTTTTATGTCCAACATGTGTTATTCATGGAGGAAAAGACCTACTTTTTCCAGTAGATCTTGGGAAATCAGTTTCGGATCATATTAAAGATTCTGAATTCCATGTATTGCCAAATGCAGGTCATACCTTGAATTTGGAAGAGGTTCCAAGTGTAATAAAATTAATAGAAGAGTTTATTTAGAATTATATGAAAACAGTTTTAATAACAGGAAGTACTAGTGGTATAGGACTTGGAATAGCAAAAGAATTTGCAAAAGAAGGGTATAATATTGCATTTAATGGTTTAGAAGTAAATGGAGCTGAGATTGCAGCACAAATTGGTACAGAATATAGTGTTAAAACAGCATTTTACGGAGCAGATTTGAGAAATCCATCTTCTATTAACGAAATGATAACAAATGCTATAGAACATTTTGGAAAGATAGATGTTTTAATTAATAATGCAGGAATACAATATGTTTCATCAATAGAGGATTTTCCTGTAGATAAATGGAATGCAATTATAGATGTAAATTTAAATGCAGTTTTTCATTTATCAAAAGCTGTTTGGAAATCAATGAAAACAAATAAGTTTGGGCGAATAATAAATATTGCATCAGCACATGGTTTAGTAGCTTCTGAATTCAAAGTTGCATATGTTTCTGCAAAACATGCAGTTGTAGGTATGACAAAAGTATTAGGATTGGAAGGAGCACCTGATGGAATAACAGTAAATGCAATATGTCCTGGATACGTTAAAACACCTTTAGTTGAGAAACAAATTGCTGATCAGGCTATTGCCCATGGCATTTCAGAAGAAGAGGTGATTTCTAAAATTATGTTACAAAAACATGCTATTAAAGATTTTGTCACACCTGAAACTTTAGGTAAGTTAGCATTGTTTTTGGCTTCAGATGAAGCTAGTACAATGACTGGTACAGCAATACCGGTAGATGGAGGGTGGACAGCACAATAAAATTATAAAATGAAGTTAAAAACAAAACACGTTGGACTTGCTTTGCAGGGGGGGGGAGCGCATGGAGCTTTCACTTGGGGAGTGTTAGATCGTTTATTAGAAATAGATGAATTAATTGCTGATGGAATTGTCGGTACTAGTGCAGGTGCACTAAATGCTGTTGTTACAGCCTATGGATTACATATAGGGGGAAAAGCAAAGGCGAAAGAGCTACTAGATAAGCTTTGGAAAGAAATAGCATTATCAGGAAACATTTTATTTAAACCATCAATGGTGGATGCAATGTTTTCAAATGGTGACTTGTATAATACACCAGGATATGTCATGTTTAATGCCATGTCTCAATTTTTTTCTCCTTATCAGTTAAATCCTGCAAATATTAATCCTTTAAGACAAATATTAACTTCTATTGTAGATTTCGAAGAATTAAGAAGATACAATAAAAAAAAGTTATTTATTTGTGCAACGAACGTTAAAACTAATAGGGCTAAAGTTTTTGATAATGAAGAAATTTCAGTGGATGCCGTTTTAGCATCTACGTGTTTACCTTATTTGTTTCAAGCTGTAGAAATTGATGGTGAGTTTTATTGGGATGGTGGTTATATGGGTAATCCGCCACTTTTTCCAATCATAGAGAATACAGATATTAGCGATTTATTATTAGTTAAGATTAATTCAATTAATATTAAAGACTTACCCACAAGCGCTAGAGATATAGAGGATCGTATAACTGAAATTTGTTTTAATTCAAGTTTAATCAATGAGATGAAGTTAATTCATTACAGAAATGAATTGGTTAGAAGAGGAATTTCGTTAGAAGAAGACAGAAAACCAAGGGAAATTTTTGTTCATTCAATTTCAGCACATGAAGCAATTGGTCATTTAAAATATTCAAGTAAAATGAATACTTCTTGGGAGTTTTTATTAGACTTAAAGCAAAAAGGAAGAGAATATGCTGAAAAATGGATTTTAAATGAGTATGATCAAGTAGGTATTAAATCGTCTTTTGATGTAGAAAAACATTTCTTTAACAAGTTTAAATGAAACGAGTATTAAAAATTTCAATTTGGAGTATCGTGTCATTGATACTTTTTATAGGAGTTTATTTTTTAATTGCTCTTCTTTTAGGAAACATACAAAATAGTCGGTACAATTTTAAGAAAACAAAAAAATACCAAGTATTGATTTTATCTAATGGTGTTCATACAGATCTTGTTCTACCTGTTAGAAATGATTTAGTTAATTGGAAATATTATTTCCCAATTTCAAATACTAAAACAAAACAAGATCATAATGGATGGATTGCATTTGGATGGGGGGATAAAGGATTTTACTTAAATACTCCTACTTGGGGAGATTTAACTTTCTCGACTGCCGTTAAAGCAGTGACAGGACTAAGTTCAACAGCTCTTCATGTTACTTACCGAGATTCAATAAAGATAGATTCATCAAATTGTATTAGTTTGAAACTAACAAAAAATGAGTTTAAATCTTTAAGAAATTTTATTTTTGAATCTTTTCAAAAAACTAAAAACAAAAAAGCGATTTATATACCAACCGATGCAGTTTATGGTGATAACGATGCTTTTTATGAAGCAAATGGTACATATCATTTGTTTAACACATGTAATACCTGGACGAATGATGGATTAAAGAAATGTAATCAGAAATCATGTGTTTGGACTCCATTTGAGTCAGGTATATTCAATTTGTATAAAGATTGAAACAATGTTATTGTTATCTTTATTTCGTTAACTGAAAGATAAAAAAGAGATTATGAAAGGAATTATTTTAGCTGGAGGGTCAGGTACAAGACTTCATCCTTTGACATTGGCAATAAGTAAACAGTTAATGCCTGTATATGATAAACCAATGATATATTATCCTTTATCTGTTTTAATGGGGGCGGGAATTTCAGAAATTCTAATTATTTCAACGCCGCACGATTTACCACATTTTAAACGTTTGTTAGGTGATGGATCTAAATTAGGATGTAGATTTGAATATGCAGAACAGCCAACACCTAATGGATTAGCTCAGGCTTTTGTTATTGGTGCAGATTTTATTGGAGATGATAGTGTTTCATTAATTTTAGGTGATAATATTTTTTATGGTTCTGGAATGAATGAATTACTTCGTGAAAATTTGAATCCTGAAGGAGGGATAGTGTACGCTTACCATGTTAGTGATCCAGAGAGGTATGGTGTTGTAGAGTTTGATAATGACATGAAAGCAATTTCGATTGAAGAAAAACCGCTTAAACCAAAGTCAAATTATGCAGTTCCTGGGCTATATTTTTATGATAATCAAGTTATAGAAATTGCAAAACAACTTAAACCATCAGCAAGAGGTGAATATGAAATTACAGATGTCAATGCTGAATATTTACGACTAAATAAATTAAAAGTTTCCTTATTGAGTAGAGGTACAGCTTGGTTAGATACAGGCACCTTTTCATCTTTAATGCAGGCAGGACAGTTTGTTCAAGTAATTGAAGAACGCCAAGGTTTAAAAATAGGATGTATTGAAGAAGTTGCATACAGAAATGGGTTTATAACAAAAGATCAATTGATCGAGATAGCACAACCGTTATTAAAAAGTGGGTATGGTAAATATTTAATGACATTAATATCATAATGAAAACAATTAAAGAGTATACGCTTTATTTAGAAAATATTTTGAAGGAGTATCATTTTCCAGATACTCCTTCAAATTTATATGAACCACTAACTTATTTTCTAAGTTTGGGGGGGAAGAGAATTAGACCCCTTCTAACTTTAATGTCTGTTGAGATGTTCGGGGGAAATAAACAAGATGCATTACCAAGCTCATTGGCGATTGAATTTTTTCATAATTTTTCTCTTATTCATGATGATATTATGGATTGTGCACCTTTAAGAAGAAATCAATTAACAATTCATTCAAAATGGAATAATAGTATTGCAATTTTATCGGGTGATGTTCTATTGGTAAAAGCGTATCAAGAATTACAAAAACAAGATGTAAAGCATTTGGGACATCTTTTAGCCATTTTTAATCGTACTGCGGTAGAAGTGTGTGAAGGGCAACAAATGGATATGGATTTTGAGAGTAGGAATGATGTTTCGGTAGAAGAATATATTGAAATGATACGATTGAAAACATCTGTTCTTTTAGGAGCAGCTTTAGAAATGGGAGCAGTTATTGCAAATGCAGATGAAGAACAACAGAAGTTAATTTACGATTTTGGTCAATATTTAGGTATTGCTTTTCAGATTCAAGATGATATTTTAGATTTGTATGGTGACCCTGAAAAGTTTGGAAAACAAGTTGGTGGTGATATTATTTCAAATAAAAAGACATATTTGTTATTAAGAGCGACAGAAAAGCAGACAAATAATGAAATAGATGAATTATTATCTATTGAGAACACAACTTTAAAAGTTGAGAAGGCTCAAAAATTAATTAGGGATTTAGGTGTTTTTGATGATGCAAACCAATTAAAAAATAACTATCATTCTAAGGCTATGGAAGCATTATCCAAAATTAATGTACAAGATGAGTATAAACAAGCATTATTTGATTTGTCAGATTTTTTATTTAATCGTGAAGTATAATGAAACATATAATTAAACACGTAGAAATTTTTCATGAATCTTTTGGTATCAAGAATAATTATGAGCCGACAGTTTCCCTTGCGAAAGAAGAAATAGAACTTCGCTATAAGCTAATGAAAGAAGAAAATGATGAATATTTAGAGGCTGCTTTAAATGGTGATTTAGTGGAAGTAGCAGATGCATTAGGAGATCAGTTATATATTTTATGTGGAACAATTTTGAAACATGGTTTACAACATAAAATTGAAGAAGTATTTGAAGAAATTCAGCGTTCCAATATGAGTAAATTAGATAAAAATGGAAATCCTATTTTTAGAGAAGATGGAAAAATTTTAAAGTCTGAATTGTATTTTAAACCTAATATTAAATCAATCATTGAAAAATAAAAAGTTTAACGTTAGAGTATACGGTTTATTGATTAATGATAATAAGGAAATTTTAGTTTTAGATGAGACTAGAAATGGTTTTCATTTTACAAAATTTCCAGGTGGAGGTTTGGAATGGGGGGAAGGAATTAAAGATTGTTTGAAAAGAGAATTTAAAGAAGAATTAGGAGTTCAAGTACAAGTGAATGAATTATATTATTTAACAGAAAATTTCATTCAGTCAGCTTTTAATTCGGATGATCAGCTGATATCAATTTATTTTTTTGTTAGTATATTAGAAAATGAGAATATAGGGACATTATCAGAAAATGAAGTACCCCGTTGGATTTCTTTAAGTAATATACATGAAGATTGTTTTACATTTCCAATTGATAAATTAGTAGTCGAAAAAATAAAATCAAGTATCAAAATATAAGGTATCGTTTTAAGTCCGAATTCTTACACATAAAAAAAGGTTGTCTAAGTTTAATCTAAGACAACCTTTTTTAATTAGATCGTATTTTACTACTGAATAATTAGTTTTTTGATAGAAATATATTCTCCTTGAGATATTTTTAGAGTGTAATATCCTGCTTGAAGCTGATTTGTTATCTTCAATGAATGAGAAATAGTTCCGTTTGTATTTGTATTAATTTCTTTAGTCAAAATTTTACCTTGTAAATCAATCAACTCAAATGTAACTGGTTTTTCATTTCCAATATATTCAATGTTAATACCTTTATCGTTTGATGTTGGATTTGGTATAATGTTAAAATTCATTTCATTTAAAGGATTATCTTGAATATTTACTAATCCTGTAAGATTGATGTTATCAATGTATAAGTTATTTGAACTACTAGATGCAGTAAATTCAATTTTAAGTCTTACGCGAGTATCACTCGAATTAGATTCGATAGTAGCTAAATCGATATTTGCAGTTTTCCATACATCATCTGAATTTGGAATGAATTCTTTCCCTGAATAAATACCAGCAGTGATTAATTCTTTGCTAGTTGATTTTGTTTTAGAAACTAAATCAGAATAACATATAGTGTGGAAAGGGATCCAACTTCGACCACAATTAGTAGAATATGAGACTTCAATTTTCTCTGTAATTAGAGAGTCATAGAAACTAGTAGTAGCATACGAATAATCAAAATTTAGATTTGAATTTGAAAGTTTAGAAAAATCAATAGATGGAGAAATTAGTGCATCTTTACTTCCACCAAGTCTTTGAAAATATAAAAGATTATCTATATCATCAGGAGTTGAGTTTGATATATCTTTAAAGTTATTAAGTTTAAGTCCTTTTGTAGTTCTTCGTCCATTCCCAATTTGAAATTTAGCAAAATTATCTTCTTGATTAACGATTAACCAATCCGATAAATTTCCATTATCAAAGTTGTGACTAAAAAGATCACTAATTTCAGCAATTTCAGGTGATACAAAAATTGCATTATTAATAACTAATGAATCTTCACCTACACTATTTTTAATATGCAAAGAAACCTTTTTATATCCTGGTATGGTATCAAAAATAACTTTTGGGTTCGCAGATGTATCAGTACTTGGTTTACCATCTTGAAAATACCAAACTCTACTTGTCGCTTTTGAACTCCATGATTTGTCTCTAAAAGTAACTAAACTACCTTTACACACATTTGTAATATTATAGGTAAAGTAAGGTACAGGTTTACACACAACAGGTCTTAGCACATCTGTTCCTGTTTTAACAAGGTTTTGTTCGCTATGTAAATTATTCCTAATACTTTGCGGTAACGCTAGAATGGAAGTCATTAATGATGCTTGTTCTTTCGTAAACATTGTTGGACATTTACTGTAATCCATATAATTTTGGAAATTTTCTATAGTAGAACCTATTCCGTAAATTTTTAATGAATCAATTTCTAAAGTACCACTTAGGTCTTCTGAATTATAACCATAAATTCTAAAGAAAATATTATTGTTATCTCGAATATTTTTAAAAGACGCTAATGTTGTATTTACTCTAACATTTACACCTAGGGTAGTATCTTTTATTATAAAAATTTTATTTCCAGTAACACTTGCGATTTTTGTGTTTTTTGAAATTGTAGAAATTGGAGTTTTAAAATTGTCGATACTTGATCTAATCTCAATATTTCTAACCCCTTTATCATTTCTATTAATATAAAAACAAATTGAATCCAAACTAATTAATTTTCTTTTTTTGGCTGTAACTTTGAATTCATAATATTTATTCAAGTTAATAGCGCCTTTCATATTAGATTGAGTAATTTCTTTATCGTTAGCACCTAAATCCCAAGAATTAAAAGCAAAAGAGTTCGGTTTAGTTGAGTTTTCACCGACTCCAACTGCTGTAGTTCTTGATAAATTAATTTTAGAGCTATCAGCCAATAAAAATACAGACTCTATGCCAAACGTTCCAGTTTTATTTTCAGAGTTCCAACCATACAATCTAAATGTAACAGTTTTACCATCTCTTAAATCAGTAAAACCTTCAGGATTGTTTACATGAAACACAAGTTGATTGTCTGATAATGAGTCACTTTTATAATTAGCTACGTTGTTAATGTTGCTTATATTTTTTTCCAAGAATTTAACTAAATTTAAATTAGATTTAAAATTGTCAGCACTTGAACGTACGGTTATACTTCTTACACCTTCTTTATTTCTAGATGCAACAAAAGATATCCCTTTTATATCAGTTGAATTAGAATAGCTTGATTTGTATGTTATTTCATAATATTTCGTAGTATCAACTACTTGAGAAAATTTTGAACTCAATGTTTCTCCATTTACAGTTCCTACAGACCAATCACTGTAATCTACTTTTACTTTAGAAGAGCTTGCAGTAGAAATATTTTTTGTTTTAAATAAAAATTGTGCTCCTTTAGGTAAGGTATTAATGAAGTTCGTAGTGTCGGTTGTGTAGTTTCCTACGATTATATTTAAAAAAAATGAATTTATTTTACCTAAAATAGTATTTACATCTTTTTTCCCTGAGTTTGTAGTAATTCCACTGAATTCATTCGTTTCAGAAAATTTATTTATATCACAAGCTTCTGTATACGCGTTTGTAGCTCCATTTGTACAACTCATAGAAGAGTTGTAAGCACCACCTTTTGTTCTAGGAGTATCAAAAATATCATCATCTCCACAATCTTCACCTGTTTTGTTGACATTATTTATGGAATTAAAAGTGTGTTGTAGTCCTAAATAGTGTCCAACTTCATGAGTTAAAGTTCTGGTACTACCAACAACTTCTTTAGATAAAACAGTAACACCATCAGCATAGAATAAAGAGAATCTTACATCGCTAGGTAAAAAAGCTTTTCCTAAAATTTCTCCATTTGGAATAGCAGGAAAGCTTTTTACAATCCAAATATTTAAATACTTGCTTCTATTCCATTGATTTAATTTACCAAAACTACTGCTGTTTTCGGTAAGAAAAGATTTAATATGATTTATCCCTGTGGTACAGTTTCCTTTAGGATCAATCGTAGCTAATCTAAATTCAAAATTACAATTTGCTATTAAATCTTTAAACGCCGGATCAATGGATGAAGTATCACTGTTTAAAAGTTGAAAATCATCATTTAAAACTTTAAGTTGTTTGATAATAGATTCATCATCAATATTTTCTGAACCATCATTGTGAATGACATGAAATACTACTGGTATGATAAATTTCACTCTCTTTTTTCCATTTTTTGTATCAAAATTTCTAGCAGATTTAAGAAGTTCTTGGAAATCTGCATAAGCAGAAGGGTTTTGCTTCCAATATTCCATCTGATCTTGTTCGTGACCACAAACACCTTGATCAGTCTGAGCAAAAATCGAATGATTAAATATTAAAGCTAATAAAATTGATAAAAGTGAAAATTTTAATTTCATCTGTGTATTAATTTACAATTGAACCGATAAATTTAATTCTTTCTTCTGAAAGTATGTTAAATTTTTTTTAAAAAAATCATACTGCAACGTTATGTTCTCGAAGGGCATCGTTCAAAGATGTTTTTAAATCTGTGCTTTCTTTTCTTTTTCCGATAATTAAAGCACAAGGAACTTGATATTCGCCTGCAGGAAATTTCTTGGTATAAGAACCAGGAATGACCACGCTTCTTTCTGGAACATATCCCGTAAGTTCGAGTGGTTTTTCACCCGTAACATCAATTATTTTAGTAGATTTAGTGATACATACGTTTGCCCCAATAACGGCTTCTTTCCCCACTCTAACACCTTCAACAATGATGCTTCTTGAGCCAATAAATGCATTATCTTCTATTATCACAGGGGAAGCCTGAAGAGGTTCTAATACCCCCCCAATACCAACGCCACCACTCAAATGTACATTTTTTCCAATTTGAGCACAAGACCCTACTGTTGCCCAAGTATCGACCATGGTACCTGCATCTACATATGCTCCAATATTCACGTAAGATGGCATTAGAATAGTACCTGGAGCAATGTAAGACCCATAACGCGCAATAGCATGAGGCACTACGCGAACACCTAATGCAGCATAGTTTCTTTTTAGCATCATTTTGTCATGAAATTCAAACGGTCCAACTTCAATAGTTTCCATTTTTCGAATTGGAAAATAAAGAATTACTGCTTTTTTGACCCACTCATTCACAATCCAGTCACCTTTTAAATCCAGTTCTGCAACACGAATTAAACCTTTGTCTAATTCTTCGATAACATGTTCAATTGCTTGAATTGTTTCAGATTTATTCAGTAATTCTCTGTTTTCCCAAGCGTTTTCGATAATTGATCTCATAAATAAGGTGTATTATTTCAATTTTTGACAAATATATTTAGAAAGTTCATCAATTAGAATACTTCATCGTATCTTTACTATACTATAACGTAACAAATGGGTAGAATTTTAGCTTTAGATTTTGGTTTAAAAAGAACAGGGATTGCTGTAACTGATGAAATGAATATTATAGCATCAGGATTAAAAACGATAGATAGTAAAACTTTAATTGATGAATTAAAAATTTTAATTTCAAAATATAATATTGTTACAATTGTATTAGGTGAACCTAAACGTCTTGATGGTTCGGATTCTCATATTTCAGAGAATGTACGTTTACTTTTTGAACATTTAAAAAAAACATTTCCAGTTTTACAAATTGTAAAATATGATGAGCGTTTTACTTCCAAAATGGCATCTCAAAGTATTGCTATGATGGGATTGTCAAAGTCTAAAAAACAAGATAAATCCCTTGTCGATGAAGTGAGTGCCACCATTTTATTGCAATCTTATATGCAGTCTGTTGGGATTTGAATTAACAAGTTATTATTTTTGTCAATCATATATTTAGAGAAAATGATTTTACCTATCGTAGCGTACGGAGATCCTGTATTAAAAAAAGTAGCATTAGATATTGAAGCATCTTTCCCGAATTTGAAAGAGTTGATTGATAATATGTTTGAAACAATGTATAATGCTCAAGGTGTAGGTTTGGCTGCCCCACAAATTGGACAATCAATACGTTTGTTTATCGTTGATGGTTCTCCCTTTTTAGCTGATGAAGAAGATAAAAAGGATCCAAGATCAGAGGGTTTAGAAGGATTTAAAAAGGTTTTTATTAATCCTGTTATTCATTCTGAAGAAGGGGAAGAGTGGGGATTTAATGAGGGGTGTTTGAGCATACCTAAAATTAGAGAAGAAGTTTACAGAAAAGAAGAAATTTTTATATCCTATTATGATGAAGATTGGAATTTTTACGAAAATGTTCATTTTAAAGGGTATGCTGCTCGAATAATACAGCACGAGTATGACCATATTGAAGGGATTCTTTTTACGGATCATTTATCGATTTTGAAGCGAAAATTACTTACAAAAAAATTAACGAATATATCAAAAGGAGTCATACCTGTTGAATACCGAATGAAATTTCCTGCTGCCAAAAAATTCAAGTAAAATGATTCGACTTTTTATTCCCTTTTTTTTATTTTTTGTTTTTTTTTCTTGTTCTCGAAACAGTGAAAAAAAAGTGGTTTCTATTGGTTATCAAGGTTCAGATAGTTTAAAAGGGCTTATTCGTATTAAAGAAAAAAATTTAACAAAGTATTACAAGAATTTGGTAGAAGGGGAGATTAGCAGTGACACTTTACCAAATCAAATGATAAACGATTTATTGAAAGAGTATCAGGTTTTTTACAAATCCTATCCAAAAGATACACTCTCACCCTATTTTATTGATAAAATTCATCAATTGCTTACACAAGAAAAACAATATACTTATGCAGTAGACTGGGTTGACACTTTGTTATTTCATTATCCAAATTATCGAAATAAAACGTTGGTTTTGTATAGTGCTGCAACTACTTCTGATATGTATTTGTTAGATTCTAATAGAGTTAAAAAGTATTACAGTAGGATGCTTAATGAATGCCCTAAATTAAAAAATGAGGTTAAAAAACAAATTCAACATAGACTAAAATATATAAGGTTTACTTATAATGAGTATTTCGATAATCAAACTATCTTGAAATAATTTCTTAAAGAATCTTAAAATCTTCAGAAGAAGAAAATTTAAAGTTATATTTGAATTATAAATCTGAAAAAAAAGTAGATATGAAAATTAAAATTTTTATGTTGCCATTAATGTTTTTCTTGTTTTTATTTTCAGGAAAATCTTTTGGTCAATTAAATGGAGCAAAAATTGACTTCAAGAAAGAAACGCATGATTACGGGAATGTTAAGTTTGGTGGTAATGGAGAATGTAAGTTTGAATTTACAAACAATGGAAATGCACCATTAATTATTTCTGATGCGAAAGGATCTTGTGGATGTACAGTTCCTACATGGCCGAAAGAACCAATTCCCCCAGGTGGAAAAGGAACAATTACTGTTAAATATGATACTAAGAGACCTGGACCAATTGCTAAAAGTGTAACAATTACATCTAATGCTTCAAATGAGCCTACAAAGACTTTAAGAATTAAAGGGAATGTAGCTCCAGCACCTGAAGGAGATTCACCGGTTAATAATGCTGGACCTAAGGCTAATTAATTTCAAGATATTATATATTTGTAATCCGTTTTCTTAGAAGACGGATTTTTTATTTTTATGAATACGAATTTTGCCTATTTTCCAAATCAACGATTATTATTTTTAGGATGTAAGGATTTCTTTAAGTCAGAAAAATCTCCTTTAGAAGAAATACAATTATTTATTGATAAGCATCAAGGTAAATATATCTTTACTGCTTTAGGGTATGATTTAAAAAATCAAATTGAAAATATAACTTCTAATCATATAGATGTTTTTCAATTTCCTGATTTACTATTATTTGTTCCTGAACAAGTAATCAAAATAGAAGGTGAAGATATTGTTGTATTAGAAGGCAAAAAGGAAATATCTGAATTCGGTAGAACAGTAATCAATAAAATAATTAAATCCTGTTCTGTTGATTTTCCTTCTGCTTCTTTGATTCCTTTTATTGAAAAACCAACATATATTCAACGAGTAAAAGAAGTTCAGTCAGAAATACAATATGGTAATTGTTATGAGTTGAATTTTTGTCAGCAATATGTTGCTAAAAATGTTGAACCATTCGATACATTTGGAGTTTTTCAGCATTTATATCAAAAGACAAAGTCCCCTTTTTCAGTATATTTTAAATTTCAAGAATGGGAAGTGATGTGCTTGAGTCCGGAGAGATTTCTTCAGCGCATTGGCAATAAGTTGATTAGCCAACCAATTAAAGGTACAATTCGTCGTGGGGTTAATGAGTTAGAAGATTTACAATTGCAAAATCAACTTAAAACAGATATAAAAGAACGTTCAGAAAATATAATGATTGTAGATTTGGTTCGAAATGATTTATCCAAAATTGCTACAAAAGGGAGTGTCCATGTTGATGAACTATGTGCTATATATCAATTTGAAACTTTACATCATATGATTTCTACAATCTCTTGTGAAATTAAATCTGACACCGATTTTATTGATTGTATAAAATCATTATTTCCAATGGGTTCTATGACAGGAGCACCAAAGAAAAAAGTAATGCAATTGATAGAGAAATATGAAGTTTTTAAAAGAGGATTGTATTCAGGATCGATAGGAATGATTTTGCCAAATGGAGATTTTGATTTAAATGTAGTTATCCGATCTCTTTTTTATAATAATTCAAATAAATCGCTAAGTTGTGCAGTAGGTAGTGCAATTACTAAAAAAGCAGATCCTGAAAAAGAATTTGACGAATGTGGTGTTAAGGTTGGAAAATTAATTCAATATTTTCAATCATGATTTCAATTAATTCACTTTATAATCGTTGGTCTTTTTTAAAGGGAAAAAAAATATATGTAGGAGTAAGTGGGGGAGTAGATTCAGTGGTGTTAATGCGGATATTTAAATCATTCGACTTTGATATTACTGCTTTACATGTTAATTATAAATTGAGAGAGTCAGAGAGTGATAAAGATGAAGAATTTGTAAAGGTGCTTTGCGAAGAGTTGAATATTCCTTTGTTTACAAAACAAATTGACACTAAAAAGTTGTTAGATGAAAAAGGAGGGAATTTACAAGAAGTAGCACGAAAAATTCGATATGAATTTTATCAATCTTTTGTTTATCAACAAAATGATTCTTTTTTTGCATTAGCCCACCATCAGGATGATCAGGTAGAGACTTTTTTTTTGAATTTAGCACGTAAATCAGGATTGAGGGGTATGTCGTGTATGTTGGAAGAAGATGGGTTTAAAATCAGGCCCTTATTAAATTATACCAAACAGGAAATCATTGATTTTGCAAAAATAAAGTGTTGGAATTGGAGAGAAGATTTAAGTAATCAAAGTATAAAATATCGAAGAAATCTTCTAAGAAATAGGTTGATTCCAGAGATGAAAGCAACTAATCCTGAAATACAACATTCTGTTATTGAATTGATTCGTTTTTTTCAAGGAAATTTAAAAGATACTCAAAACTCTATTGAAACTCTTTTTGAAAAAGTTAAAAATACTGGAAATATAATTGATTCAGATTTTTTAAATTTAACTGAAAATCAACAAGTAGAACTTTTGTTCCAATTGGGTTTTGAATCAAATGATATTTCTTCATTTCACAAGTTATTTTCTTCTCAGAAGGGGAAGTTTATCAAGTTGAAAAATCGATCTAAAGTTTTTAGAGAATCTAATGGTTTTTCTTTTGAAGCATATTATTCTAAAGTTTCATTTCAAATTATTAATACTGAAGTAGAAGCATTGCCAATACATTATTCAAAGAGTGAATTTTATTTTGATCAATCTAAGATTAAAGGTGAAATTCGTTTAAGAGAATGGACACAAGGAGACCGAATCGCTCCAATTGGATTAAAGGGAAGCAAATTAATTTCAGATGTTTTAAACGATTCAAAAATGGCTGCGATTGATCGATTACATTGGCCTATATTGATCGACGATGAAGGTATTTTAGCATGTCCTTTAATATCGGTTTCAAAAGAAAAGGTAGCAGATAAAAACACAAAAAAAATTATTTGTATTCGATTAGAACGAATAACTAGTTAATTAATAAGTATCTATTAGATTACTTGTGATAGTACGTAAATCTAATTTATGTAGATTTTTTTTTGTATGTTTGTGTATTAGTGGAATATTACCTGAATATTAACTGTTAAAATTAGACTTATGGAAATCTCAGAATATAAAACAATAGAGAAAGAAATGGTTTCATCTATGACTTTCAATAAAGAAATGGAAATTGAGCAACATGAAGATTTGAGGCATCAATTGGAACAGGCTACTCGTTTGGGTAATGGATATCATTCTAAAGTTTCGATTTATTTTCATGATGACGAAGGTCCAAAACGTGTAGAAACGACAATTTGGGCAACTGGTTCAAAGTATATTTGTTTAAAAGGTGGAGTTTGGATTCCTATTAGTCGTATTGTGGAAGTTAAATATTAATAAAAAAATTAGTAACGTACTTTTTGTTACATTGAGATTATCCGTTTTGTGTTAGTTTTGTCTATCCGAAACGGATTTTTTGCTTTAAATAAATACTTATGAAGAATTTTGTCGTTAAGTTTTTTTCGTTTATTTTCCTTTTAGTTAGTTCTCAGGTTGTTTTAGCACAATTTGGTCCAGATTGGCATGATAAAATTTCTTGGGATTTTTCCTTGGAAAAGAAAGATGATTCCCATGCTTTTATTGTTGCATCTGCAAAATTAAAAAAGGGGTGGCATGTATATTCCGTTAATCACAATCCTGAAAAGGCAAGTTTTACCGGAGCTCCAACAAAACTAACCTTCATTCCATCTAAAAAATACAAGTTGGTAGGTAAGTTAATCGATACTAAAAAACCGCAAACACACAACGATGATTTAGGTCAGTCACTTTATTTCGAAGGTTCTGCACTATTTAAACAAGAAGTTGAATTTTTACAAGATGCACCGGTAGATATCGCTTTTACTTATTCATTTATGATTTGTTCTGATGAGTTTGGGTGTTTGCCACCTGTTGATGAAACTTTTAATTTAAAAGCATCAGGCTATAAGGCTATTAAAATAGAAACTAATTCAATTGATACAACGTCAAAACAAGTTGAAAATAAAACGAATCTTGAAGAAGAAACTAAAAAGATTGATTCATCTAAGCAATCAATTAAAAAAACATCTAAACATACAGTTGTACAATCAGAAAAGGTAAAAGATTCTCTTTGGGTTATTTTTCTTAAGGGATTTGGAGGAGGATTGATTGCCTTACTTACTCCTTGTGTATTTCCTATGATTCCAATGACTGTTACTTTTTTTACTAAGCGATCAAAAACCCGAGCAAAAGGGATTGCAAATGCATTATTGTATGGTTTTTCCATCATTTTTATTTATGTTGCTTTAGGATTATTAGTAACAGCTGCTTTAGGTCCTTCAGGGTTAAATGATTTGTCAACTAATGTATGGATGAATCTGATTTTCTTTGCTATTTTCATCTTTTTTGCGATTTCATTTTTAGGAGCATTTGAGTTGCGTTTACCAAATTCTTGGGTAAATAAAGCGGACAGTAATGCAGATAAAGGGGGGCTTATTGGTATTTTCTTTATGGCTTTTACCTTGAGTTTAGTTTCATTTTCATGTACAGGACCAATTATTGGTTCATTGTTAGTAGAATCGGCTGCGGATGGGGCAATGTTAGCACCAGCAATTGGAATGGGTGGATTTGCAGTGGCATTAGCGTTGCCATTTGCATTATTTGCTGTTTTTCCGGGATGGTTAAATTCACTTCCACAATCTGGTGGATGGCTGAATTCAGTAAAAGTTGTTTTAGGATTATTAGAGCTCGCTTTGGCAATGAAATTCTTATCAGGAGTTGATTTAGCTTACCATTGGGGAATCCTTACACGAGAATTGTTTGTTGCTATTTGGACAGTGATTTTCTTTATTATAGGGTTTTATTTATTAGGTAAATTAAAATTTTCGCATGATTCAAATGTCGAGAAACTGACTGTTACTCGTTTTCTATTTGCTCTATCAGCATTTGTTTTTGGATTGTATTTATTGCCTGGTATGTGGGGTGCACCTTTACAATTGATTGATGGAGTAGCTCCACCAAGAACGCATAGTGAAGATAATTTCAGTTTTGTTCGAGGAGAATATGGAGCATCAACTTCAACAAAAAGTGAAAATTATGAAGCCTTTAAACAATATATGCATCCTGTTTCTGATGGAAGTATTATGGTTTTCCATGAATTGGAAAAAGCAAAAGAATTAGCGAAGTTAGAGGGAAAAAATATCTTATTAGATTTTACCGGTCATAATTGTGCGAATTGTCGTAGAACTGAATCTAAAATATGGTTAGATCCAACTATAAAACCATTGCTTCAAGATAGTTTGATAATTGTTTCATTGTATGTAGATGATAGAACACCTTTACCTGTCAAACAACAAAAATATTCGAAAGCTTTACAAACTAAAATGACTACAGTAGGGATGAAATGGTCAGATTATGAGATTACGCACTACAATCAAATCACTCAACCCTTATATGTTATTATAGATCAAGATGGAAATGATATTACTGAACCAATGGGATATGAACCGAATGTTGAGAAATATAAAGCCTTTTTGAAAGATGGGGCTTCGAGAGTCTCAGCCCACTGAAGAGAAACAGTTAGAATTAAATAAGAAAAGTCCTTATTTTTTTAATTTTAGGGCTTTTTTTAATTCCCTTTCTCCTCCCAAATTTGGATTAATTCCACACATGTATCTACTGCTTTTTGCATGTCTTGAACACTTACATATTCATGACGCGAATGGATTGCCATTTCACCAGTAAAAATATTAGGACAAGGTAATCCCATAAAAGAAAGTTTTGAACCATCTGTTCCACCACGAATAATTGTTGCTTCTGTTTCAATACCAATACGTTTCATTGCTTCGATAGCATATTCAGTCACGAAAGGAACCGTATTAAGAACTTCTTTCATATTTCTGTATTGCTCTTTTATTTCGAAAGAAGTTTCTAATTCAGGGTAGTTGTTAAGAATAGAATCAACGATGTTTTTTAAACGCGTTTCGTGTTTTTCCAGTTTTTTTGTTTCATGATCACGCACGATGAAATTTATCGTAGCGGATTCTAATTCTCCTTTGATGGATGTTGGATGAACAAAACCCTCTCTTTTTTCAGTTGTTTCGGGAGACCATTCATTTTTTGGTAATGCAGCTATAATTTCTGAAGCTACTTTTATAGCATTGACCATTTTTCCTTTGGCATATCCTGGGTGTGCACTTTTTCCGTGGATTGTAATAGTTACTCCATCAGCTGAGAAAGATTCATCTTCAAGTGAACCTAATGTACCTCCATCCAAGGTATATCCGTAGTCCGCATTTAATTTTTCCATATCTAATTGCTCAACCCCTCTACCAACTTCTTCGTCAGGAGTAAATAAAATACGAACGTTTCCATGTTTTATTTGAGGATTAGTCATTAAATAATGAGCAAAATCCATAATTATTGCAATTCCTGCTTTGTCATCTGCTCCCAATAAGGTCAGTCCGCTTGCTGTAACGATATCATCACCAATTTTAGCTTTTAAATAAGGGTGTTTTTCAGTTGTAATTATTTGAGTTGTGTCGTCTGGAAGTGTAATAGGGTTTCCATCGTAATTTTTATGTACGATTGGTTTTACATTTGTTCCACTACAATCTGGAGCGGTATCCATGTGAGAACAAAAACAAATAGTAGGTATGTCTTTTTTATCTGAATTAGAAGGAATTGTTGCGTATACATATCCCCACTTATCCATTTCAGCGTCTTTAATTCCCATACCAATTAGTTCTTCAACTAACACTTTTGCTAAATCTTTTTGTTTTTCAGATGAAGGGAAAGTGGGTGATAGTGGATCAGCAGTGGTGTCGATTTGAACGTATTTAAGAAAACGGTCAAGAACGGTATGGGTATAGTTTTGCATTGTATATTTTTTCTCAAAAGTAGGAATTTAAATTTTCATTTCTTTTTTCACAAATGAAAAGAAACAAAAGAAGAGAAATTGTTTTTTCTTAAGGCTTTTTTATTTATATACATAAATTTCTTAGGTATATAAAAAATAAATTATATATTTGTATCATGTATTCATCAGAATTAATCAAAGGGACTTTAAAAACGATCATTTTAAAGTTATTGTCAGAGTCAGACGAGATGTATGGCTATGAACTTACTCAACGAGTGAAAGAACTTACGGGTGGAAAAATTCAATTGACCGAAGGTGCGTTGTATCCTACATTGCATGCATTAGAGGCACAAGGAGTTTTGACTACCAATGTGGTAAATGTAGGAAACCGCATCAGAAAGTATTATTCGATTACTCCAACAGGAAAACAATTAGCCAATGATAAAGTGAATGAATATGCCGATTTCATCGATACGATGACTTTTCTTCTAGGTTTAAAACCTAACATGGGATAAGATGTACGTGTTAAATAAATCACAGGTGGATTATATTCTCGATGACATTAGACGTAATGGCATTGAGACGGAGGAACTGCAGTTTAACCTCTTGGATCACATCTGCTGTGTTGTTGAGAATGAAATGTCGCCCGATATGAGTTTTGAAGAAGTATATGGTAATGTGTTACCTCGATTTTTTAAAAATCATTTAAGGGAAATTCAAGAAGAAACAAATTTATTATTAACATTTAAAAATTATTACGCCATGAAAAAAGTGATGATTAACAGTGGTTTATTTACTGCTGTAACTTTTATAGTTGGATCTATATTAAAATTACTTCATCTTCCGGGTGGGGCCATTCTTTTGGTATTAGCAATTGCTAGTATGAGCTTTGTGTTTTTACCATTATTTTTTTTATTGAAATCTAAGGAAGAAAAAGTAAAAAGTGCAAAAGTAATATTGGGTTCTGGAGTTGTTTTTGGAATCTTATTTTGTTTGTCGACCTTGTTTAAAATAATGCATTGGCCGTATGCGGATGTTATGTGGTTTATTGCATTAGGAATTTTGTTTTTTGTTTTTCTACCTCTTTTTTATTTTACAGGTATACGTAAGCCAGAAACAAAAATGAATACAATTTTAGCATCAATAATGATTTTAACGGTGGGAGGATTATTATTTAGTTTAACAAATTTACGTTCAAACTTAAATAAAGAG
>CANHVK010000010.1 GCA_947464135.1 Flavobacteriia bacterium
AAGATGGTGTTCTTACATATTATTACGATGATGGAACGCTTTTAAAATCTGAAAGTTGGAGTAATGATATTAAAAATGGATCATTTATTACATATTATTATCAAGGTTTTATTCAAATATCGGAAAATTATAAAAAAGGGATTAAAGAAGGTTGGTTTGAAGAGTACCACACCAATAAAAAACTTAAATTAAGATCATTATACAAAAAAGGAGTTTTAATTGAAGAGCATGAATTCAATGAAAAAGGTAAAGAAATAAAAACCTACCCTGAAGTTGTTGTAGAAAAAGATGTTGAAGATGATGATATTGATCAAGAAATTAAAGAGAAAAAAAAGAAGAGAAAAAAAGAATAATTTACTTAATTTTTAGTTTACCTGATTTCCATGCATCAATGAATTGACTCCATGCAACTGGATTAAAAAGATTATTAACAGGACTTTGTCCAATTGTATATAATCTAGTATATTGTTGATTCTTCTGCCATGCAAAAACACTTGTTGCGTCATTTTCAATAGTAGTTGCCAAATATGCTAAGTTAGAACCTGACAACATCTTTTGAGCTCTGCGTAAAGCATCATCATATGTCTCCATTTCAACGAATGCTCGTGAGAAATCTTCTTTGGAAGGCCACGGATAGATTGTAATCACTGGAGGATTTATTGAGTCACAACGTAGAATATGAATTATTGAATATCGGTCATCAGTTAAAGTATCAGGAACAATGTATGATGACTTAAAATATCCAAATCTGTTGAAAATGAGAGTATCTCCAGGTAAAACGACAGTAGAAAAATATCCATAAGCATCTGAAAGCGTCCCTCTTTTAACTGTTTTGTTATAAATTGAAGAATAAGCAATTGATTTTAAACTATCTGATGATACTACAACACCTGAAAGCTGAATTAATTTATGATTAGTTTTTTCTGATTTTTGAGAATATCCAACGATTATAAAAAACAGAGTAAAAACAATGGTAAGTTTATACATTTTAATAAATTAAATTTAATAAAAATAATACATTTTAATTATTGTTAAAATTAATTCGTCTTAAATATTATTAATAAATTTGTTGGAATTTATACCAAATATAGATTCATTATGGCTTTATCTAATCTGAATACTGTAAAAGAAGGATTGACTTTTGATGATGTTTTGTTAGTTCCTTCATTTTCAAAGGTTTTACCAAAAGATGTAATTCTTAAAACTAAATTAACAAGAAACATAGTTTTAAACACCCCAATAGTTTCTGCTGCTATGGATACTGTCACAGAGTCTAGTTTAGCAATTGCAATTGCTCAACAAGGTGGAATAGGTGTTATACATAAGAATATGACTATTGAAGAACAAGCTTTAGAAGTAAGAAAAGTAAAGCGTTCAGAAAGTGGTATGATTTTAGATCCAGTTACTTTATCAGAAAATTCAAATGTAGGAGATGCGCTAAATTTAATGAAAGAATATAAGATAGGTGGTATTCCTGTTGTTGATTCTAACAAAAAATTAAAGGGTATTGTAACGAATCGAGATTTAAGATTTGAAAAAAATATTTTAAAACCCATTTCTGAAGTAATGACTAGTACGAATCTAGTAACTGCAAAAGAAAGTACTGATCTTGTTACTGCTGAAGGGATTTTACAATCTAATAAAATTGAAAAATTACCTGTAGTTGATTCTGATAATCAATTAGTTGGTCTTATAACTTACAGAGATATAATTAAAGTTAAACAATATCCTAATTCTTGTAAAGATTCTTTTGGAAGGCTTAGAGTTGCAGCTGCTGTAGGTGTTACAAATGATACTTTAGAAAGAGTTGAATCTCTTTATGAAGCAGGTGTAGATGCCATTGTTATAGATACAGCACACGGACATACAGAAGGTGTGGTTGTAAAATTAAAAGAAGTTAAAAATAAATTTCCAAAGCTTGATGTTATTGTTGGAAATATTGCAACTGCAGAAGCTGCAAAATATTTAGTAGATGCAGGAGCAGATGCTGTAAAAGTTGGTATAGGTCCAGGTTCAATTTGTACAACAAGAATTATTGCTGGTGTAGGTGTGCCACAATTAACAGCTATTAATGATGTTGCGATGGCTCTCGAAGGATCAGGAGTTCCTGTTATTGCAGATGGAGGGATAAGATATACTGGTGATATAGTTAAGGCTATTGCGGCAGGAGCAGATACTATTATGGTTGGTTCAATGTTTGCTGGAGTAGAAGAATCACCAGGAGAGACTATAATTTATGAAGGAAGAAAATTTAAAACTTATCGAGGTATGGGATCTTTAGAAGCTATGCAAAAGGGCTCAAAAGATAGATATTTTCAAGATGCTGAAGATGATGTTAAAAAATTAGTTCCAGAAGGAATTTCAGGAAGAGTTCCATATAAAGGAAATTTATTTGAAGTTGTTTATCAAATAATTGGTGGACTAAGAGCTGGTATGGGTTATTGTGGTGCGCCAACAATTGAAAAGCTAAAAGGTGCTAATTTTGTAAGGATTACAAATGCTGGTATGAAAGAGTCTCATCCACATGATATTACAATTACAAGAGAAGCTCCAAATTACAGTCTTAAATAATATTTAAATCAGTTATACTTTTTAAATTTTGTTTATGAAAAAAATCATCTTTTTTACTGTTTTATCATTTTATTCGTCCCTATTTTTTTCTCAAAGTAATAAATTTCAAGATAATATTGTTTTAGAAATAAATGGAAAACCAGTTTATAAATCAGATTTTCTTCAGATTTATTTAAAAAATAATAATAACCCTAAGTTTGATAAAAAATCAATTGATGAATATCTTGAATTATATAAAAAATTCAAACTTAAAGTTAATGAGGCTGAAGCTCTTGGATATGATACTATTGTTAAACTAAAAAAAGAATTAGAAGGTTATAGAAAAACACTTGCGAACTCATATTTGATTGATAAAGAAGAAAATACTAAGTTAGTTGAAGAGGCTTACTCCAGACTAAAAACCGAAATACGAGCTTCTCATATTCTTATAAAACCAAAAACTTCAAATCCTGATGATACAGTCAAAGCATATGAATTTATTAAAGAAATCCGAAAAAAAGCATTAGATGGTGAAGATTTTGGTTTACTTGCAAGGCAGTATTCAGAGGACCCATCTGTTACATTAAATAATGGTGATTTAGGATTTTTCACAGCTTTTCAAATGGTATATCCTTTTGAAGAAGCAGCTTATAACCTAAAAATAAATGAAGTTTCAAATATAATTAAAACGCGATTCGGTTATCATTTAGTTAAATTAACTGATGAAAGACCAGCAAGAGGAATTATTAAGGCTGCACACATAATGATTGCTGTCAAAAAAGATGCAAAATATGAAGAAGTAGAATCAGCTAGAAAAAAAATAGATGAAATCTATCAAAAATTAGTAAGTGGTGAAAAATTTGAAGATTTAGCAAATAACTACTCTGATGATCCTGGTTCTAGTGATAAAGGGGGGAAATTACCAGAATTTGGAAGTGGAACATCAACGAGAATGGTTTCTGAGTTTGAAGACCAGGCATTCAAATTAACTCAAAATGGTGAAATTACATCACCTTTTCAAACTGATTTTGGTTTTCATATTGTTAAAAGAATTAATTATACACCTCTCGCATCATTTGAAGCACTTAAAAAGGAATTACAGAATAAAGTAAACAAAGATGAAAGAAGTAAAAAAACTCAACATTCATTTATTAACAAATTAAAACAAGAATACAATTACTCTTTTAATGACAAAAAAGCGATTAAATGGTTTGTAAAAAATATTGATTCCAATTATTATTTCGGAAAATGGAATGATAATAAGTTAACTACAAATAAGGTTATTTTTTATTTTGATAACAAACCGTTCACTCAAAAAATGTTTAGTGACTTTTTGAAAAATAATTTTAGACAAGTTGGTAAAACATCAAATATTGATTTGATAAATAAACAATTTAATAACTGGGTAAATGCTGAAATTTTGAAATATGAAGAAAGTAGATTAGAGTCGAAATATCCTGAATTTAAATCATTGATGCAAGAATATCACGATGGAGTTTTACTTTATGAAATTATGACTGATAAGGTTTGGAATAAAGCAAGTTTAGATACAATTGGATTACAGAATTTTTATTCTAGCAATACTTCAAAATATCAATGGAAAACAAGAATAGATGCTACTATTTACGAATGTCAAACAAATGATATAGCACTTAGGGTTATTAAAATGTTAAAATCAAATGATACAATTAATTCAAAACATATTATAGAGAAAATAAATTTGACATCAGAATTAAATTTAAAAGTGAAGATGAATAAATATGAAGTAGAAGATCTTCCATATTTAACAAATGTAAATTTAAAGAAGGGAATTACAAGTGTAATACCATATAATGGTAAGTTTTATGTTTTGAAAATATCTGAAATAATACAACCTACACCCAAATCGTTAAAGGAAGCAAAGGGTTTAATAGTAAGTGATTACCAAAACTTTCTTGAAAAGAATTGGTTGGATGAGCTAAATAAAAAGTATGCTTTTCGAATTAATGAAGAAATAATTTACAATCTTAATAAATAATGAAACATAAATATTTTTTGACTTTAAGCATTGTATTTGTTTTATTTAATAATCTATTTTCTCAAACAACTAAGTCTATAGATAAAATAGTTGCATACATTGGCGATCAGATAATTCTTAAGTCTGATATTGAAAATACTAAGTTACAAGCCATACAAGAAAGTTCTCCGAATATGTCTAATTGTGAAGTTTTAGATTTATTAATAATGCAAAAATTATTATTAAATCAGGCTGAATTAGATAGTATTAAAATAAGTGATGCTCAGGTTGATGGAGAAATGGAAAACAGATTAAGAATAATAGAAAATCAAATAGGTAGTAGACAAAAACTGGAAGAGTTTTATGGAAAGTCATCCACTCAAATTAAAATAGAGATGAAAGATGCCATAAAGAAAAAGCTTTTAACTGAAGAAATGCAAAGACAAATAACATCTTCTATTCAGATTACACCAAAAGAAATAGAGGAGTATTTTTATCAATTACCAAAAGATAGTATCCCTTACATAAATACAAAACTTTCTTTTCAACAAATTGTAATTTTCCCTAAGATCACCAAAGAAGATAAAGAAAATACATATAAAAAATTAGGAGACGTAAGAGAATCTATTTTAAAAGGTAAAAGTTTTGAAAGTCAAGCCAGATTATATTCTCAAGATCCTGGATCAGCATCACAAGGAGGTACAATTTCAGCATCTCGAGGAATGATGGTTCCGCAGTTCGAAGCGACAGTTTTTAGTTTAAAACCAGGAGAGATTAGTCGAATTATAGAAACTGATTATGGCTATCATATAATTCAATTGGTTGAAAGAAAAGGTGATGATTATACTTGTAAGCATATTTTAATGATTCCAGAGTTTAGTAGAGAAAGTTTAAATGAAGCATCTATTAAAATAGAAGAATGTTATGGCAAGTTAAAAGAAAATCAAATTACATGGAATGAAGCAATTAAAATATACTCAAATGATAATAATACAAAGAATAATTATGGAATAATTACAAATCCTATAACTGGAGAACAAAGCTGGAGTTCGGAAGATTTAAATCAAATTGACCAACAAATATATTTATTGACTAGTTCCCTAAATAAAGGTGATTTAACAAAACCTACATTGTACTTTGATTTTTATGAAAGAAAACAAGGAATAAGAATAGTAAGATTAATGGATAGGCTACCACAACACCTAGCTAACCTTAAAGATGATTATGTTTTAATACAAAAAGCTACAGAGAATAAGAAAAAACAAGAAGTTATAAAAAAATGGGTTTCATCAAAAATTTCAATTAATTACATAAATATAGATTCTGAATTTTTGAATTGTTCTTTTATGTTTCCATGGAAAAAATCTTAAATTATGAATGATTTAATTACTGCAGATAATTTTAAAAAGGATTTTGCAAGCCTTAAAAATGAAATACACAAAGTAATTGTAGGGCAAGATGAAATTGTAAATCAGTTAATGATTGCAATTTTTTCAGGAGGTCATGCTTTATTAATAGGTGTCCCTGGATTGGCTAAAACTTTACTTGTGAATACAATTTCTAAGACTCTAGGTCTTTCTTTTAATAGAATCCAATTTACACCTGATCTTATGCCTTCAGATATAGTTGGGACTGAAATTTTAGATGAAATGAAACAATTTAAATTTGTTAAAGGGCCTATTTTCCACCATTTATTATTAGCTGATGAAATTAATAGAACGCCCCCAAAAACTCAGGCAGCATTACTTGAAGCTATGCAAGAAAAATCAGTTACAGCTGCTGGGAAAACATATAATCTTCCAAAACCATTTTTTGTACTGGCAACTCAAAACCCTATTGAGCAAGAAGGTACTTATCCTTTACCTGAAGCTCAATTAGATCGTTTTATGTTTAATATCTGGGTTGACTATCCAAGTTTTATTGAAGAGTTAGCGATTGTAAAATCTACTACTTATAATACAAAAATTGAAATCTCTCAGGTTTTAAATGAATCAAAAATATCTGAATATCAAGAATTAGTAAGAAATATTCCTGTTACAGATAATGTTTTGGAATATGCTGTTAAATTGGTAAATAAGACTAGAAAAAACAGTGAATTTGCTACAGATATTTCTAATAATTACATATCTTGGGGTGCTGGACCAAGAGCTTCACAAAATCTTATACTTGCTGCTAAATGTCACGCTCTAATCAATGGTAAATTATCACCTGATATTGAAGATGTAAAGTCAGTCGCTAAACCTGTTTTAAGACATAGAATTGTTATAAACTACAGAGCAGAAGCAGAAGGATACAATGTAGATAAAATCATTGATAATTTACTATAATTAACATTTATAACTTTATAAGTTCATATTTTTATGATGTAATCATATCGGTACTAATTCTATTTTTGCAATAGATGGAAGAACAAAAAGCCATAATTGCATTAATACAATTATTAGAAGATCCAGATGATAATATTTTTCATCATGTTTATGGACAACTTCTTAGATATGGTAAAAAAGTAATACCTATACTAGAATCTTCTTGGGAGTTAGATGTTAAAACTAATGAACATCGCGATCGAATAGAAAATCTAATTCACGAAATACAATTTAATGAGATTGTTACAAATCTAAAGGTTTGGAAAAAAACTGAAAATAAAGATTTAATTGATGCCTGGTTAATAATTTCAACTTGGAAATATCCAGGTCTTAACACTGAAGTGATTAAAGATAAGATAAACAGTATAAAACAAGATGTTTGGCTTGAAATAAATGAACATCAAACAGCTTATGAAAAGGTTAAAATTTTAAATAAGATATTCTTTCAAATAAATAAATTCAAAGGCAATAATCAAAACTATCATTCTCCATTAAATTCATATATAAATACGGTTTTGGAAACAAAGCAAGGTAATCCTTTAAGTTTAAGTATTATATATAGTTATGTTGCTCAAAAGCTGAATATACCAATTTATGGAGTTAATTTGCCTAATCATTTTATACTTGCTTATATTGACGAAAATAAAGTAAATCCTTTACTTGGAAAGGATACAAAATCTGGAGTGTTATTTTATATAAATGCTTTTTCTAATGGATCTATTCTTTACGAAGAAGATATAAAATCATTTTTAAATCAATTAAAAATACAAGAGCATTTATCCCATTTTGAACCATGTGGGAATACATTAATTATTCAAAGAATTTTAATTAATTTAATTTCATCTTATCAATCAATTGGAAAAATTGAACAGGTGAATGAACTTATTCAATTAAAACAAATTTTAATCAATTAAATTTGGCTTTGACAAAATAAAAAAGACGTCACATATTGGACGTCTTTTTTTAAAAATTTATACGATTAAAGAATTAATTCTCAAGTTTTTTTCCTAAAGAATTTTCATAAATATCTTTAATTTCATTACAGAATCCATAATGATCTTCATCTACCACAAATTTTCCTTTTGTTACATGTCCTAACAGAGTAAAATTGACACCGGTTGACACCATAAATTCTATAAAGTCTTCTTCTTTGTCTTCTGGTAAAGTAACAATAACTCTGCCCTGTGATTCACCAAATAAGAATGCATCTTCTCTAACTTCAGAATCTGAAACTATATCGAAACCTAATCCTCTAGGAAAAGACATTTCAGAAAGAGTAACAAACAAACCACCATCAGAACAATCGTGTGCTGCATTAATTAATTTTCCATTAATTAAACCTTTCACTGCTTGATGCAATTCGAATTCTTTTTCTAAATCAAAGTATGGAGCAGGTGAAGCTTGAATTTTATGATAAGATGATAAATATTCAGAAGAAGCAATATCTTCAACGATTTCACCTAATAAAAAAATTAAATCTCCTTTTTGTTTAAAATCTAGAGTCATTAAATCTTCTTTGTTTTCAATAACACCAATCATTCCGATTGTAGGTGTAGGGAAAACAGGTATCTCTTTTCCAGCAATTACAGATTGATTATAGAAAGAAACATTTCCACCAGTAACAGGAGTTTCAAATTTTAAACATGCTGCTGACATTCCTTTAATTGCGCCAACAAATTGCCAATAGGATTCTGGGTTATAAGGATTACCAAAATTCAAACAATTTGTAATTGCACTTGGATTTCCACCAGCACAAGTAATGTTTCTCGCTGCTTCAGAAACAGCTATCATTGTTCCAACTTCTGGATCAGCATTAACATAACGTGAATTACAATCAACAGTCATAGCTAATGCTTTATTAGTTCCTTTTATGTTTACAACCCCTGCATCTGAAGGTCTATTTGTTACCATATTTTTTGTTCCAACCATTGAATCATATTGCTCATAAACCCATCGTTTAGAAGCAATATTAGGATGTTGCATTAAAAACATTGCAACTTCTTTTAAATCTTCAGGTTGTGGTACTGAATTAATATCAAATTTTTTATATTCTTGATAATAAGCAGGTTCTTGATATTCACGTTGATATTGAGGAGCTCCACCACCTAGAACCAATGATTCAGCAGGTACATCACCTACTAATTCACCATTCATATAATATCTGATACGACCAGTATCAGTAACAACACCAATTTCTTCAGCGTGTAAATCCCATTTGTCAAAAATTCGTTTTACTACATCTTCTTTCCCTTTCTGAACTACTACAAGCATCCTTTCTTGAGATTCAGACAATAAAATTTCGTATGGTAACATATTTTGTTGACGAGTAGGAACTCTATCCAAATGAATTTCCATTCCTACACCACCACCAGCACTCATTTCACATGTTGAACAAGTGATCCCAGCGGCACCCATATCTTGCATCCCAACGATAGCATCTGTTTCAGCTAATTCCATTGTAGCTTCTAACAATAGTTTTTCTTGGAAAGGGTCTCCTACTTGAACGGATGGTAAATCTTGTGCAGATTCTTCAGTGATATCTTTTGATGCAAAAGCAGCACCTGCAATTCCATCCTTACCTGTTGCAGAACCAACTATGTATACAGGATTACCTGGGCCTTTAGCTTTAGCAGAAATAATTTTTTTTGTATCAATTAATCCAGCAGAGAAAGCATTAACTAATGGGTTTTGATTATATGAGCTATCAAAAAACACTTCACCCCCTACGATTGGAATACCAAATGAATTTCCATAATCACCAATACCTTTAACAACACCTTTAACCAACCATTTAGTTCTTTCAGAATCAATATCACCAAAACGTAATGAATTTAACTGAGCAATAGGTCTTGCTCCCATTGTAAAAATATCACGATTGATTCCACCAACACCTGTTGCAGCACCTTGATATGGTTCCAATGCACTTGGGTGATTATGAGATTCAATTTTAAATGCACATCCAATACCATCACCTAAATCAACTAACCCAGCATTTTCTTCACCTGCTTTTACAAGCATATGAGGTCCATCTTTTGGTAATTGTTTTAACCAATATATAGAATTTTTATATGAACAATGTTCAGACCACATTACGGAATAAACACTTGTTTCTGTGAAATTTGGAGTTCTACCCAAAATCTCTTTAATCATTTCAAATTCATCAGCACGTAAACCAAGTTCTATTGCTTGTTCAACAGTTGCTTCTTGTTGTAAGGTACTTTCCATATGATAATTGTAAATCGAATGCAAAAATACACATTCACAATGTGAAAAAATGAAATTAAAATTGAATTTTATCAACTATTTAGTCATAAAAAGTAACCCTAAAAGTATCTTTGAAAAACAATAGAAATGAATTTAATGTCCAACTACCAAACAATCATCATTACACTTGTAATAATCTGCTTATTGTCATATAATTGGGGTGGAATTTCTGTTTATTCTAAAAAAGCCACGAAAATTCTATTTTGCTCCAAAATCTTAATTAGCTTTTCCATTTTTTATTACTTTTCGACATATCTGAATCTTGATAAAAAAAATGATTTATATGTTTATTATAATCAGGCACTCAAATTATATGATACATTAAACGGAAATGCAAAGTCAGTCTTTTCAATATTAATAGGAAATACTCAAGAATATAAATCAATATTAAATCAACTGACATCTTGGAAAAGGGATTTTGATTATGGTATCCCAAATGACAATCAAACAATGATTCGAATTCATTTGAGTTTGATTTTGATATTTGGTAAATCAATTTTAAATCATCTATTGTTATTTCATTTAGTATCCTTTACAGCAATATTGTTACTAATCAAATTCCTTGTTAAACAATCAAATATTCGAAATGAACTCTTATTAATTTTATTCATCTTACCATCCATTACAATTTGGTCTAATACTACATTTAAAGAAAGTATAGCACTTAGCATTCATACACTTATGATTTTTACTCTATTGAAAATCAATCAAAATTGGAGTTTAAAATATTTAATCACACTTGTTGTAGTATGCTTAATCCACATTGTAATCAAGCCCATTTATTTAATTGCCATTTTACCCTATTTTCTAAGTTTTTTAATCTATAAAAGAACAAAAATTAAATATTGGTTAAATAGAATCATCATCGTTGTAATTATTGTCACATCCGTAATTATTTCTTTATCGTTTAACCACTCGGATATTGAAAAAGATGAATATAAATATGGTAATAAATTCAACTTATTCAAAATGATAGAATACAAACAAGACGACTTTTTTTATGAAGCGTATTTGAGAAAAGCCGAAACATTATTAAAATTAACACCACTAAAAATTGAAAATTTATCATTTTTGACAACACTTAAAGAGTCGATACTAAACGTATTTTTTACTCCATCCTTTTTCTTTCCTTCAAAATTAATTGGTATCCCTTTTTTAATAGAAAATATTATTTTGTATCTATTAATTTTCATAGGTATCAAAAATAGAAAGTTTCAAAATATTGAGCCTATCGATAAATTAATCTTCCTATCAGGGATTACGATTTGTATTTTTGCAGGAATAATCACACCTGTATTGGGAATCGTGTTAAAATTTAAATCAATAGGTTACCTTTATCTACTTATTGGTTTATTAAAAATTAACTTTCAAAAGGAAAAATGAACTATTTAATCTTGTTTTCTTTATTTCTATTATTTGGATTTTACCTTTTGAAGCTTGATACAAATTCATTAAAAAAATCAAATCTAATAATAGCCTTAATCATAAAATTTTTTGCTACAATTTCTGTTTGGTTTATTTATACTTACTATTTCTCAAATACATCATTAAATGACATTTATAAATATTTCAATGATGGTAAGATATTAAACGAATCATTTATTAAATCGCCAATTGAAACGCTACAATTTATATTTGAAGGGAAAAACAATTATAACATAAGAAACATTACTGATCAATTAATTTATTGGACAAAACCAAATCAATATGGTTTATTAAATGACAATCAAACCATTATATTATTAAACTTTTTACTTTGTTTTATTTCAGATAATAATATTCTAATTCAAAGTCTTATTATTTCGAGCATTGCTTTTTATGCAACATTCTCATTGTATAAAACTTTAAACTCTTGTTTTTCTATTCCACATAGAATCTTATTTTTTTTAATGTTTTTTAATCCATCCTATTTGATTTGGACATCTGGAAATTTCAAAGAAACTTTTATTTATATCGGTTTAATGTTTTTGTTTTCGAACTTAATTAAGTTACTTAATGACAAGAAATCAATCAAAATAAACATCTTCGTCTTTTTGAACCTGATTTTTATCTTATTCTGCAAAAATTACTTTTTTATATTTTTATTACCAGGAATCATTGCTTTTTATTCAATACTATATTTTTGGAAAAATAATAAGACTTATGCAGTTTCAATTTCTTATTTTTCATTTTTGATATTAATAATTTTTGCAGGACTTTTTTATAATCCAGTGAATTTTGATAACACTATTAAAGACCATCAAAAACGAAAATTGTATATTAAAAAAGTGAATAGCGATTCTTATGAAAAAAATGCATTAGGTGAAAACCGAAATATATTCGAAGTGTTACGTTTCAAACAACGAGACCAACAATTTGAAGCCAAAACTCAACACGCACACACAGTAGTTTACGCTCCAACCCTAGATGGAAATCCTGTTACTTTTTTCAAATGTATACCATTTGCATTCATCAATACATTGTTTAGACCGAACGTAATAGATTTTAGAAAACCTCTTTTTATTCCTGATATAATGACCAATTTTATTATATGGTTACTATTATTTTTTTCATTTAAATACAAAAAACCAACTATTTTGAAAGACGAAAAAATAGTTCAATCTATATTACTTTACTTTACACTTATTTCACTTGTTATCATTGGAATTTTAGTTCCTGTTTTAGGAAATATTGTAAGGTATAGAGCACCTATTTTACCTCTCTTAATTATTTCATTATTATTAAACATAGACTTTAAAAAAATTCCGTTGTTTAATAAATTGTAATTTTGATACTAAAAAGTGGAATATATACTTTCTTTTCTTTACCTTTTTTTGATATTGATTTTCATCAATAAGAGTAGATTTTTCACAAATACAAACCTAAAAAACACTACTTTATTTGGACTTTTTTTTATAAAATTAGTAGCGGCATATTGTTTGTTTTTAGTTTATTCAAAATATTATACAGATAGGTCAACTGCAGATATTTTTAAATATTTTGATGACTCAACATGGCTATATAAAAACGTGTTCTCTAAATCGCCTATTAATTACTTTAAAATTATTTTAGGGATACATACCGACCAACCATATATCCATTATGAACTAAAACAAACACAATATTGGTTCAAACCACATGAAACAAATGTTTTTAATGATAACCGAACCGTAATCCGTTTTAATCTAATAATATACCTAATATCATTGGGATATTATCATATTCATACATTGATTCTTTGTTTTCTTGCATTTATAGGTCTTACAGGTATTTACAAAACATTCATCAAATTATTTCCTGAAAAAACTTTAATACTTATTCTAGCGATCTACTTTTTACCATCGGTTCTTTTTTGGGGTTCCGGTATTTTAAAAGAAAGTCTTTTATTGTTTTCCATTGGATTGTTTATATATGGTTTAGCAGAATTGACCCTGCATAAACAAAAATCTCTATCAAATTTCATCATGATTACTATTTCATTTTTATTGCTTACAATAACAAAACCTTATGTTATTCTTACATTAGCGCCAAGTGTTTTAGCATTAATAACGTATCCTAGATTCAAAAAAATTAACGCAATTTATTACTTTACACTAATTCATATTTTTAGTATAATCAGCGCATTGATTGTAAATTATTTAAATACTAATCTTGATATATTAGGGAATATTGTCTACAAACAACATGATTTTTTAAATGTAGCAAGAGATACACATGCACAAAGCACAATTTATGTAGAGAAATTATCAAATAACCTATATTCATTTATTCATTTTTCTCCATTAGCATTTATCAATGGGTTTTTTAGACCAACTATTTTTGAAATAAATTCCATAATTTATTTATCTGCAGTGTTCGAATCAACCCTATTAATTTTAGGAGTAGTATTTTTTCTTTTTAAAAGAAATACAGATCTCAATGGTAATCAAAAAATGATCGTTTATTTTTCATTGTTTTTTTCTATTTTTCTTGCTATTCTGATTGGTTTAGCCACTCCAGTTTTAGGTGCAATTGTTAGATATCGAGTTCCTTATCTTCCTTTTTTATATAGTGCTATTTTTATTTCTATTAGAATTCCAAATTCTTCAATTTTTAATAAAATAGAAACTAAACTTTGCAAATGAAACCTATCAGATTTATAATTTCACTGTTATTTTTAACAAGTTGTATTAAAGGAAAAAAAGTTGATTTTGTATTTCATAATACCATTGTAAACAGTTGCGATGAAAATAATCATACTTATGAAGCAATGTCTATAAAAGATGGTAAGATTATCGAACTCGGTCCTGAAAGACAAATATTAAATAAATATCGTTCAGAAGAAAGTGAAGATTTAGGTGGTAAATATATTTATCCGACATTAATTGATGCGAATTTTAAACTTTTCGATATTCTAATTGAAAGGTTCTCTGTTCAAACAAGTCTTGCTGAAAATGAAAAGCATCTAATTTATTTGATAGAAAAAAAACTTGAAACAACTAAATCTCCGATTTTATCAATTAACTCCGTTAGATTTAGTAAAAAAAAGGTGATTGATTTAATCATTCAAAATTTCCCTTCCAAAAGAATATATATTGTAAATAAAGACTCCCTATTTTACATTGACAATAAATCTATCAAAACGATAAACAACAATGAAAAAAGAACTTTTAAAACCAATTTATTAAAGACTAATTTCATAGAATTTAAAGCATTATTTCTTGAAATTCAAAATGAATTAATTGAACATGGATTTAACGATATCATCATTCATAATTGCAGTAAAGAAGAATTTGATTTTTTAACCAAATTAGAAAAAAACATCAACATTGAAATGTATTTGTATACGAATTACATTGAAAAACATTTGGCCAAAAAACATATTTACGTAAATGGTTTTTACTTAGATGAATTTAATCATTTGGATTCAGAAAAGATTTCAAAAATGAATAAACCAATTAGCTTTACAAGCTCTTTTTTTCAAGCAAACTCAAATCAACTATATAAATTCATTAGTTCAATAAACCAAGACCATCGATGGGTATGTATTATAAATTCAAAGCTTTCAAATGTAGAATCAGAGAAGTTAAATCAATTAAATATTTATCCCGTTGTTAATTCAACATCTAGCGAATTAGAAAAAACCAACTTTTTAAGCAGTTTTGGCTCAGGGAATACAAATCCATTTGAAATGGAACTCGAAATTATTAAGGATAATAAAATAGCTAAAAATCAAAAAAACAAATTACTTTTTTCAAATGGTCATAAACTTACATTTAATGAAAATCGCATGGGAAGCCTTGAAAAAAAGAAAAATACAAATTTCATCACGTTTAAATTCCATTACGACAAAATAAATTCAACAGATAAATTATACATTGATAGAATGTATATTAAAAATAAACTAATGTATCAGGTCGATTAATCAATTTTTCAATTATTATTAATATATTTAAATACAAATGTTAATCATTGTATTATGAGATTATTTGACATACCCTTTCATCAATTACACCATTTCCCTAATGAAAAAATGTTTACAACTAAAACAGATGGTGTATGGAAATCTATTTCAACACAAGAATTTTTGGATTTAGTTGAAAAGACATCATTAGGCTTAATAGAACTTGGTATCAATGAAGGAGATAAAATTGGAATTATTTCTTCAAATAGGTATGAATGGAATGTTTTAGATATCGCTACTTTACAAATTGGAGCTATTGTAGTTCCAATTTATCCGAATATCTCAAAAGATGACTACACCTATATTTTAAATGATTCAGAAATTAAATTATGTGTTGTAGGAGATCAAGATTTATATGAAAAAATTTCTGAAATAAGAACTAAAACACCTCGTTTAAACTTATTATATACGTTCAATAAGTATAATGAAATTCCACATTGGACAGAAATACATAATGTTGGCAAAATTGAACATCAATCAATTATAGAAGAAAGAAAATCTAAAATTGATAAATTTGATTTAGCTACAATAATTTATACATCTGGAACAACTGGAAATCCGAAAGGAGTAATGCTTTCACATAATAATATTGTTTCAAATGCATTAGCCTGTGTGGATAGAATGCCGTGTAACGAGCATTCAAGGGTATTAACGTTTTTGCCTGTATGTCACGTATATGAAAGAATGTTACATTACCTATACATGTATATGGGGTGTGCCATTTATTTTGCTGAATCATTAGATACAATCGGTGATAACATTAGAGAAGTAAAGCCACATATGTTTACTGCTGTTCCAAGATTGATAGAAAAAGTATACGATAAAATCATTCAAAAAGGAGAAGAGTTAACGGGTATTAAGAAAAAATTATTTTTTTGGGCAGTATCTGTTGCAGAACAATATGAAGTAGGAAAATCTGACTTTTGGTATACTTTCAAGTTAAAAATTGCAAGAAAACTAATTTTCTCAAAATGGAAAGAAGCTTTAGGTGGTGAAGTTAAAGCAATTGCTTCAGGTAGTGCCGCGCTTCAACCTAGATTGGCTAGAATTTTTTTAGCTGCTGATATTACTGTTTTAGAAGGATATGGTTTAACGGAAACATCACCCGTTATTTCTGTTAATTGTTTAAAAAATGGAATTAAAATTGGTAGCGTAGGCACATTGATTCCTGATGTTGAAGTGAAAATTGCAGAAGATGGTGAGATTTTAGTAAAAGGACCAAATGTTATGATGGGTTATTACAAACAACCTGAAAAAACAGCTGAAGCAATCGTTGATGGTTGGTTCCACACTGGAGATATCGGAACTTTTGTTGATGGAAAATTTCTAAAGATAACGGACAGAAAAAAGGAAATATTTAAGACTTCCGGTGGTAAATACATCATTCCCCAAGCGATGGAAAATAAATTTAAAGAATCTAGATTTATTGAACAAATGATGGTGGTTGGCGAAGGTCAGAAATTCCCTGGTGCGTTAATTGTTCCTAGTTTTATCCATTTAAAGGATTGGTTAAATAAAAAAGGAGTGAATGCAAAAGAACTTTCAAATTTTGAAATAATAAATTTAAATTTAGTTAAAGAAAAACTTGAAAAAGAAGTGAATCATTACAATCAATTTTATGGTGGATATGAACAAATCAAGAGATTTGAATTACTCGAAAATGAATTCACCATTGAAGGTAATGAGCTTACCCCTACATTAAAGCTTAAAAGAAAGATTATTCTTGAAAAATATGCTTTATTTATTGAGCGTATATACAATGTTTAAAATATGAACGATAATATAGACCTTATTTTAAAATACTTTCCAAATTTAAAGGAAGAACAAATAGAAAAATTTAAAAAACTATTTCCTATATACGAAAGTTGGAACGAGCAAATAAATGTAATTTCAAGAAAGGACTTAGATTCTTTTAACGAAAGGCATTTGTTACACTCTCTTGGTATTGCTAAAGTAATTGATTTTGTTCCTCAAACTAAAATATTAGATATTGGAACAGGTGGTGGTTTTCCAGGTATACCATTAGCGATATTTTTCCCTGAAGTACATTTTACGCTAGTAGATTCAATTGGAAAAAAAATAAAAGTAGTAAATGAAGTTGCAAAAGCATTAGATCTTGACAATGTTGTGGGAATTCACGAAAGAGCAGAAAAGATAAAAGAAAAATATGATTTTGTAGTTAGTAGAGCAGTAACAGCTATGCCACAATTTTTACCTTGGGTAAATGGAAAGTTTTTAAAAGAAAATAAAAATAGTCTTAAAAATGGAATACTTTATTTAAAGGGGGGAGATTTAGCTGAAGAAATGAAACCTGTTAAACAGCCTATTAAATATTATGAATTGCAAAGATACTTTGAAGAAGACTTTTTTGAAACCAAAAAAGTGGTCTATCTAAAAATGAATAATTAAATTTTATATTTCTTTTCAACTGCTTCCCAATTCCAAATGAAATTTGTAACAATTTCATCCATACGCTTTAAAAATAAAGGATTGGGAGCCTGCATATTTCTGAAATATTCTTCCTGAAAATCATTTAAAGCATATTTATGAAAAATAGCTTTAGACATTCCATAAAGTATATTTTTGGAAGGATAGTTAACTCTTGAAATAAAAGATTTGTAATCAGAAATTAATTCACCAAATTGAGATTCTGTCAATCCAAAAATAACAGATAATTTTTTAATTATAAGACTTTCAACAGAAAGAGCTTGGTTGTAATCAAAGTGAGTTTCTAGTTGAACAAGATTTCCAACAATTATTATCATTGTAAATTCATCAACTTCTGAAGGAGCGATATCAGGTGAATACTCAAATGCAGGATCTTCGTTAATCATAGATGCAACTTCTTTAAAACCATTATCAATAACATCTAGCAAACCATTCACAAAAATGTTTGCTAATTGATTATCAGATAGTCGCTTTTTAAGAAAAGATCTAATCATAGATTCTAAATTAATTAGGCAAAAATACAATTTTAAAACTTCTAAATTGAATTCTAGTTTTAGATAAAATTCAACAAGTTATTAACACAATTACAAAAAAAATGTATTTTTACAACTATGAGAAGTCGTAAGGTAAAACTTATTTTTTTATTGTTGTTTAACTTTATTCGTTCTTTTTCTCAAGACATACATTGGTCTCAAATGAATCAACTTCAGTCTTTTCAAAATCCTAGTAGAGCTGGAGAATACTCAGAAGATATTAAATTTACTTTTGCTATAAAAGATCAATGGAGAAGTGTTACTAAGCCTTATCAAACTTTTTTAGCTTCGGTAGATACCAAACTCAGAAAATATGATAATTTTAGTTTAGCTACTAATTTTCTGTCTGATGTAGTTGGTGATGGAAGTTTTAGAACTAATCAACTAGGTGTAATCTGTAGCTATGATAAAAAACTTAATCAAAGATTTAATTTTTCTTTTGGTTTTGATTTAGGACTTGTTAATAAAGTATTAGATTTTTCGAATTTTAAATTTGATAGTCAATACGATGGGTATTTTTTTAATAATATTTTATCAAGTAATGAGAATTACGCAAATACTTCATTTACAAATTTTAATATTGGTTTAGGTATTTTTGTCGTTGTAAAATTGAATAAAATGAATAAATTATCACTTGGTTTATCTAGTTATAATTTGAATAAACCAAAAGAAACATTTTATCAATTGCAAGTAAATCGGCCCATTAGAAATAATTTAAATTTAAACCATATTTTAATTTTTAAAAGACATACTTTTAATAGTTCTCTCTATTTTGTTAAACAAAATACATATCATGAGTTTTTGATAGGTTTTTTAGATGATTTTAAAACAAAAAGTTTAAAATATGGACATATTTATTCTGGTGTAAATTACAGATTCAAAGATGCATTCATTTTAAATTTAGGTTTATCAATAAACAAGTTGAGACTTATAGTATCCTATGATATAAATATTTCAAAACTTTATGTAGCAAGTAGAGGAAGAGGAAGTTTAGAGTTAGTTATACAATATCTATTGAAAAAACGTAAATTAACATTTCCAATAAAATATCAATGTATAGATTATTATTAACTATAGGTTTAATTACGTTTTTTTATAATAACATCCTTAGTCAAGATAGTTATAAATTAGAATATTTTAAAAAAAATAAAGCAATAAAAGATTTAAAAGATTACTATCAAAAGAAATATTTAAAAGATTCCAATAATATTTCTATTCTAGAGAGTTTTGCATATTATGAGTATTTAAATAAAGATTTTGAAAAAAGTATAGTTCATTATAATAGATTGTTTTCTTTGTCTAAAAAAAAATCACTCGAATCACTTTTGAATTGTGGAAGAGCTTTAAAAGCTTTAGAAAATTATAAATCAGCTAAAGAAATTTTTAAACAAGGTTTAATTTTTTCGAAAGAAAAAAAAAACAGATTGTTCATTAATTTTTTTAACAGAGAAATTGAGTCTGTAGATTGGGCTATTGAAAATAAAGATAAACTTAGTGATATTAAATTTCATGAAACTAATTTGTTTAGGTATGAGAATTCAAATGCAATTTATAATTCAAATTGGTTGGATTCTTTTCTTTTTCTTTCATATTCAAATTCAATTATTCTTGAAGATATTAAAAACATATTGTATAACCCTATAAATCGGGATTATGTAGAGTTGAAGAATCAATTAAATGGTACTAAATTTGGGAGTTTTTCAACTTCTACTATAAATAACAGTAAAGTTTATTTTAGTTTAAGTAATTCACTAATTAATTCAAAAATTGCCTTTGGTTATATTAAAAATGATTCGATTATTAATATTTCAATTGTAAAAGGGTTAGATTATAATGACACAACAATCTACACAATGCCGAATATTTGTGAAATAAATAATAAAATATATCTTTTTTATTGTTCTAATAATTATAATTCAAAGGGAGGTTTAGATGTTTTTTTAGGTCAAATTAATGAAAATGATTCTGTTGTTAAACACATAAATATATCAAATCTAAATACTCCAACTGATGATGTGACACCTTTTTATGATGAAAAAACTAAAATTATTTATTTTTCAAATTCTTGGATGAATGGATTTGGTGGTTTGGATGTTTTTAAAGCAAATTTTGATGATTTTAAAATCAATAAAATTCAAAATATTGGTAAGCCATTTAATTCGAGTTATAATGATTTGTATTTTAACATAAAAGATTCAATTTATACAATTACATCAAACCGGAATAAAACACACACTTGTTGCAACAATTATTATCATTTTTCAAAAAACAAAAAGCTAAATGAACTTTTTGTTAATGAACCATCTAATCAAATAGGGGGTAATAACTCTAACAAAAAGTCTTCTATTGAAAATTATCCAGATACAGTTGGTTATAATTTTGATATAAAACAAATTGAAAGACTTTTTCCAATAGTATTATATTTTCATAATGACATTCCAAATCCAAAATCAAAAGATACAACTACTAACATTGATTATAGCCATGCTTTTAATGATTATCTTAAATTGTACAATGAATATCTTGTTAAGAATGACAAGATGAATACTAAAAATGAAATAGATCTTTTCTTTGAAAATGAAATACCCAAAGGTTTTAATGATCTGAATGAATTGTTAAAATTGATATCTGAATATATATTAAAAGGAGCAAAATTTAAATTTATAGTTAAAGGTTTTGCTAGTCCGCTAGCTAGTAATACTTACAATTATAATCTAAGTAAAAGAAGAATTAGTTCAATTCTTAATTACTTAAAACTTTATAATAATGAACAATTGATTGAGTACGTTAATAAATCTATTGAAATAGAATATATACCATATGGAGAAGAAAATTCTGATAGAAAAGTAAGTGATAATCCTAATAATAAAAAAAAATCTATATACTCAATTGATGCTGCTAGAGAAAGAAAAATAGAATTGGTTGGAATAATTTTAAAGTGATAATTTTAATTGAATTCTTATCCCATTCTACAAAATTTGTTCGTTAAAAGTTAATAAATAGGTTTAAATATTAACTAATTATAAAAAAAACATTTTTTCTGTTTTGTTGTTTTGTTTCAAAAAAAAATTAACTTTGTAACTAAATTTTAGATTATATTATATTTTATGAAAAAAATTATTCTGCCTGTAGCATTGTTTGTTTCTATTTTAACAAATGCTCAAGATTCTACTTACAATCAGAAATCGATTGATTTTGGAGTAGGTGTAGCAAATATTCTTACTCCGGGTTCTTCAGTTGGCTTTAATGGTAAAAGATTAGATCCATTGTCACTTAATCTTGGTTATAGAAAAATGTTTAATAGAGAGATTGGTATTTCTGCTAATTTGGGTTACAACAACTTTAGTTCTGAAAACTCTATATTAAAAGTTAATACTAACTTCTTTTCTTTTACTTTGAATGCTGTATTAAATGTTAGAAGTATTTTGAATTTCAATGAGTTTTTAAATAATTATGGTTTATTGGCTCATTTTGGTGCTGGTGCAGTAGCAAATTTAGTATCATCAGATTTAACTATTGCAGGTCTTAAAAGAGATTTAGCTATCGTTGGAACTGCAGGAATTACTCCACAATATAGAATTAATGATAAGTTAGCATTGAATTTAGATCTTACTTTAAATGTTGTGAAATATCATCAATTAGCCTTAGATATGCAAACGTATCAAGCAGAAGGTTTAGGAAAATTGTTTGGTACTGCAACTATTGGTTTTAATTATTATTTAGGTGCTAACGGTAAAACTCATGCTGATTGGGCTCCTAGATTTGATAGAACGGCTGCGGAAATTGATGCTTTAAAAAATCGAGTTAAACAAGTTGAAAATAAATTAACTGATTCTGATAAGGATGGTGTAGCTGATTATTTAGATTTAGAGCCAAATACTCCTGAAGGATCTGTTGTAAATACTCATGGTCAAAAAGTTTCTGACACGGATGGTGATGGAATTGAAGATAGTCAAGATTATTGTCCTACAGTAAAAGGTACTTCTGAATTCAAAGGGTGTCCTACTGCTGTTGGAAGTTCATCTTCTACAAGCATATCAGAAGGTAAAGAAGTTGAAGGTCAAATTAAGTATGATATTGCTAAATATACAACTGATATTAACTTTCAAACTAAGAGTACTAACATTAAAAATAGTTCAAAAAAACAATTAGATGAGTTAGCTAAGATCTTATCTTCTAACCCTAACTTGTTTATCAACTTAACAGGTCACTGTGACAATATTGGTGAAGATATTTTAAATAATCAATTATCACTAGATCGTGCAAACTCTGTAAAAGATTATCTAATCGGTAAAGGTGTTAGTTCATCTAAAGTCAATACTAAAGGTTTAGGTACTACTAAACCTAAACAATCAAATGATACTGAAAAAGGTAGATCTGCAAATAGAAGAGTTGAATTTGAAGTTAAAACAAAATAAACTCTATCATCTAAAATTTAAAAAAGGTGTTCATTTTATGAGCACCTTTTTTTATTTACATTCTTTATTTTCACTAATATGAAATGTTAACATTCTGATTTTATCTTGATTTAAATTTGGTTGACCTGCATCTACCCATGACGTGTACCAAATTGACCCTAAGTTTGAGATTGATTCTCTGATCTTTTCAGATACTAATCCTTTCATTTTTTTATTGTATTCGACTATAAATTCGTTACTATAAGAAATTTTTTCAAAATTTTTTTTAAATTGATATTTAGGGAAATTAATACTTTTTGTGAGTTCTGATTCACAGTTTAATACAACACTAATTTCACTGTTTGATTTATTAATTATTTTCCAAATAAATACAGAAAGGTCATCAATATATTTTGCTTTTTCAGTGAAATAATTAATGTCGTTTAAAATGATTTCTACAATTTTGGTTTCCCATAAGGCATGTATTCCATGTTGATTTGTATATTGCCCATTGTAATTTTTAGTAGTATGAAGGGGTACATGTGCATCTGCAACGTAATGACCTAATTCTGATGCATATTTAAGTATGTTTTTATAATTTTTTTCTTCGAACGCTTCTTGTAGTAAAAATTTATATTGTATAATTCTCCAAGGTAAAATTCCATGTTTATAAAGAGTATCTTCAGGTATTTGTTTATTAATTTTATTCCAAGATACTTTTTCTATATTGCTTAAATCTCTGTAATATTCAAGATCTATATAGTGGCCAGCACCTTCTTTTTTGTTTGAATATCTTCGGCTATCAGGTCTTGTTGAGTTTTCAGTTATAAATTCAATATTATTTTTAAAGAAACCATAAACTTCATTAGGTAAAGTAAAGATAGCCATTCTATTGATTGTTTTATGCCCTTGAAATCCCCATTTATAATTTGATTTTAATGAGAAATTTAAAAGTAATACTATAATAGAAATCTTTATAATTCTCTTATTCTTCATTGAGTAGAATTAGTTTTCCATCTTTTAATATGGGCACAACTTTTAATTGGTTAGGTGTTAAACAATATCTTATATCTTTATTTAGGTTTAAATTTTTTAATCTTCTTCTATGAGAGCTTGCTTTCAATAATCCAAAAGGATTTGTTTTAGCTTGTTGAAATAAGTACTTAGCAGAAATAGTTGAATCTTCATCAGAGTAAAACTTTCCTGATTTTATTAGTATATCAGCTATAGCTCCAGCACAAATTGAATCTTCTAAATTAAATTTATCTTGCCAACCCGAACAAAGACATAAGATATCTTTGTTTTGTTTCACTAACCAATTTGTTAATGCTTCTAAATTTACAATAGAACCAATTACGATTTGACCTGAATATTTACTAATTTCAATTGATTTTGTTCCGTTTGTTGTAGTTAATACTACTTCTTTATCAATGAATTTAGTATTCATAAAACTATATGGAGAATTTCCAAAGTCAAATCCTTCAACAATTTGGCCTTTTCTTTCTGCTCCTACTAAATACCCTTGCTCCTTGTAATCTAATGCTTTCTCAATAGAATCAACTGGTATTATAGCTTTAACTCCATTTGCAAGTCCTGCACAAATTGCTGTAGTAGCTCTTAAAACATCTATAACTACAATTATTTCAAAACCTTCTTTGTATAAATCAAAATCTCTAGGAGAAAAGCAAACTTCTATTCTATTTTTCATATCATCTTATTAAATTGATTAATCCTCTTTTTATAATTTCTTTTTTAAATCCAGTATTAATTTGAATTTGATATATATATAGGCCATTTGGGGCATCTTGATTACCCATCTGACCATTCCATCCATCTTCAATTTTCTTTGTGTTAAATACAGCTTGTCCCCATCGATTTATTATTGTTAATTCATAATTTTCAATATCAGCTATACTAATAATTGGTTTAAATATTGGATTAATTCCATTTGGTGTAAATGCATTTGGAATAAAAATTTTTGGATCGAAGTAAAAACATATTTGGTTTGAGTAACTTGCTGAAGTTGAATTATAAATGTTAGTGTTTTCAACACATTTTATTTTATAACATACTTTTCCTTCAAAAGATTCCAGATTGTCAATTTTATCATTATGAATCATTGATGAATCTGAATAAATTGAATTTATACTTGTAAATGCTATATCATCAATAGATCTTTCAATTATATATCTGTTACTTCCACCTATATACCCTTGATAGTTATTAAATAACATTGAAATAGCAAAAGAGTCTTCAATTTGATAGTTTGCTTTTAAAAGAATAGTTTGTTGAATTAAATTCTTTTTTGTGTAATTGTTACAACTATCAACATGTTGTATATAATAATTGTATGAATTTTTATTAGTTTCTACTTCTAAATCTTTAAATATTATTTCATTTTGATTAGCATTTGCTTTTTGAATTTCAATAAATTCATTTTGTTCATTTCGTTTAAATAATGCTAATTGTTTAAGTCCTGGAGTAGGTTCAATAGTGTGTTTAATTTCAATATGATTATCTATAACAGAAGAATAATTTGTGTAGCTTATTTTCGGTTCGCTTGGTGACTTAGAAAATACTAAATTATTATTGCTAAAAAATGAATTTCCATTTTTTGTTATTCCTTGTATTGCAATTGTATTGTTGGTAAATTTTTCTAAATTTAGTTTAAAGGTTTCTGAAGATGTAGAATCAACACACTGCCATTTATTGAATTTTTTGAGGAAAATCTTATATTTTATTACATCATCATTTGTAATTATTTTATTCCAATTTAAAACTACTTCTTTCGTACAAACGTCATATTTATTACTGAGTATTGTTGAATAAAAAGGTTGTGATTGAGCACTTGTTTGAAATTTAGGAGCAACTGAATAACAAAAGTCAAAAGCTGCTATTCTATAGTTACTTATAGTATTTATTGTAGGATTATAAATAGTATAAAAAGTATCAATCTTATTACCAGTTGATAATAATGTGTCAAGTGTACTGCTTAGTCCATTATTTTCTTGGTATATTATGTAACCTTGAATATCATTTTCTTTTTGTTTATTCCAAGAGATAATTAAGTTTTGATTACTTGTGTCAAATCCTACTGAAGCTATTCTTGGAATTGTTGGATTATAGCTATCTTTTAATGAATCTGATATTATTGTAGAATAGCTTACACATCCACTTTTTTTATTTCCAATTCTGTAATATAATTTATTGTTGTTACATATATCAACTGTATCTAAATATTGATTTTGATTTGTAATACTATCAATTTTTATCCATTGATTTTGGTTTTTTGCTCTCTCAATATAAATTAAATTTTTAGTATTCAAATTCTGCCAGTTTAATTGTTCAATTCCATCATCAATTTTTACCCCAGTTAGTTCTATTAAAGATGAGGTGTCTGTATATAATTTTTGAACACTATTATTACATAATATACTTGTAATAAGGAAAAAATTGTTCTGACTAAAATTATTTGGTAAAGTGACACTTGTTTTTTGAATAGTCGAAATAGAAGTTAATGGAGTAAATGGTGATTCAGTTGAAAAAAGTTCATATTTTAAAAAAACACCTTCTGGATCAGAAGGTGTTTTCCATGAAATTGTAATATCTCCATTCATTTCTTCATTCTCACAAACTGATAAAGGATAATCTATTCCACAACGTTTTATTTCTGATTGTCCATAAAATCTTGTGATGTAAAAAATAAAAAATATCAAATGGAATAAATTTTTCATTCTTTATTTTTTTCCTGCTGTAACAATTGTTAAATTTCCCCAAATTAAATATTTGGAAGCCAAAGTTTTTAATTCTTCAGATGTAATTGTATTTATTCTATGAATTACTTCATTGTAGTATTCTAAAGAAAGATGATGCATATCTACTCCCAAGTATAAATCCATTAATGAATTAGCACCATCCGCACTTTTTAATAATTGACCTAACAAATAGTTTTTGACCAAATTCAACTCTTCTTCTGGAATTAATTCTATTGATAAACGATCAATTTCTTTTTTTATTTCATCTAGTGTAGGTTTAACGAATTCACAACCAACTTCAGTTGCGATAATAAAAGAACCTGCAAGATATGATTCCAAAATAGCTGAACCGATACCATAGGTGTATCCTTTATCTTCTCTAATATTAGACATTAAACGACTTCCAAAATAATCACCTAAAATTGTTTGTAATATTTGAAAATCAATAAATTCACTATTAGATTTATTGAAGAGTGGCATACCAATTCGTATAGCAGTTTGTACTGCTTCTTTTTTCTCTATATGGAAATGTCCTTTTTCATTTATGAATTTATTTTCATAATTTTTTTCAGTTGTATTACACCATGTTGATGTATTATTTATTATTTGAGTTATTTGATTTTCGTCTATATTTCCTACAACTACAATTCTTGTTAAACCATTTAAATAATGATTTGAATGAAATGATATAATTTGATCTCTTGTAATATTATCATATTCATTTATTTCTAGTTGTCTAGAATATCTTTCAGAATTTGAGTACATTTTTTTCTGAAATTCTTTTCGTGCTAGAAAACTTACTTTTTCTGATGATATTAAAAATTGTTGTTTCCTTTCTCTTATTGCATCATCAATTTCTTCTTGTGGAAAATTACAATTTTGTATAGCATTACAAATTAATTGAACTGCCTGAATAACATTTTCTTTCAAACAATAAAAAGCTACAACTGCAGACTCCTGATTTGATTCAAAATCTGTAAATACTCCTAATTCATTTATTTCTTCATTTATCTGTATACTGTTCTTTTTTTCTGTACCAGATAATAAAAGTCCGTTTGTAATTGAAGCAACTTTATTAATTGAATGTATTGTGCCAGCATTGAAATGAAGTTCAACTCGAACCGTTTCATCTAACACATCTTTCATCCATATTAATTCCGTTTCATTATTCAGTTTTTTTACTTCAGGGTATACGAAATTAATTTTATTAATTTCATTTAATTTAGGTGCTAGTGTTCTATTTAACATCAGATTGCTTTTACTTTTAAAATGGAACAATTGTTAGAGTTTAACAGTTGGTTTGCAATTGTATGAATATGGTTTTCGTTGATTTTTTCGATGATTTTTAGTTCTTCGTTTACACCATTAGCATCACCAAGCAATTCGAAAAAAGCTAAATTCATTGCACGATTGAGTATGCCTTGTTCTTGAAATGCTTTTGCAGTTTTGATTTTATTTTTTAAACGCTTTAACTCTTTGAGAGAGATTTTTTCATTTTTGATTTCATCAAGTACATTCCAAATAGCTTCTTCTACTTGTAAAAAGGTTACTCCATCTGCTAATTTTGCTTCAATTACTAGTAGACCTTCATCAATAGATCCAGTTATATATGCAAAAATATCTGTTACAAATTTTAGTTCTTTTTGAATTTTAATATATAATCTCGATGATTTGTCTCTTCCAATTGCGTCAGATAATAAATCACTAATATAGTACTCAAAAGATTTTCTTTCAGGCATTTTAAAAGCTAAATAAATCGCATCAGAAGGAATTTTTCTTTCTATTATTTTTTCTTTTAATATTTCTTGTTTAGGTTCTAATGGGAGTAAACGTGCAGGTTTTATACCCGATGGAATATCTCCAAACCATTTTTGAACCAATTCCTTAATTTTTTTTAATTTAAAATTCCCTGCAATACAAAGAATAGCATTTGAAGGATTATAAAATTTTGAGAAGAAGGTTTTAACATCATCCATTGTTGCTTCTTCAATATGTTTTAATTCTTTTCCAATAGTAGCCCATTGATACGGATGTTTTTCATAAGCTAATGGTCTTAATTCCAGCCAAACATCGCCATATGGTTGATTTAAATATCTTTGTTTAAATTCTTCCATAACAACATTACGTTGTGTTTCTAAGCTTTTGGGAGTAAAGGCGAGTGATAACATTCTATCTGATTCGAGCCAAAGTGCAGTTTCTATGTTTACTGCAGGAATTATATCATAATAATTTGTAATATCATTCGATGTGAATGCATTGCTTTCACCACCTGCTAATTGCAAAGGCATATCAAAGTCTGGAATATTTACAGAGCCTCCAAACATTAAATGTTCAAATAAATGGGCAAAACCTGTTTTATCTGGGTGCTCATCGCGTGCTCCTACGTCGTATAATGTATTTACAACTGCAAGCGGTGTTGTTGGGTCATGATGAAATATTACTCTTAGACCATTTGGTAAAGTAAATCGCTCGAATTTTATCATTAAAAATTAAATTTTTCAGTGTTTTGTTCCTTAATTGCCTCCTTATATTCGGCGATAATTTCATTTATAATTTCAGATGCTGGTTTTATTTCTTTTATTAAACTGGCAACTTGTCCTACTTCTAATTCTCCTTCTTCTAAATCTCCTTCAAACATCCCTTTTTTTGCTCTACCTTTTCCTAAAATGCTATTTAACTCTTCAGTTGAAGCATCTTTTTCATATGCAAGTTCTAATTTTTTGTAAAATCCATTTTTAATTAAACGTACAGGTGTAAGTTCTTTCAGAGTCAACATAGTACCACCTTCTTCTGTGTTTAAAATGGAATGTTTAAATGAATTATGAGCACTGGATTCATTGGATGCTATAAATCTACTTCCAATTTGTACACCATCTGCACCTAAATTCATTACTGCTAACATTGCTCTTCCTGTAGCAATACCACCTGCTGCAATAAGAGGTATTTGAATTTCTCCTGAAATTTTAGGGATTAAACACAAAGTAGTTGTTTCATCTTTTCCATTATGTCCACCTGCTTCAAATCCTTCTGCAATAACAGCATCTACACCTGCTTCTTGTGCTTTTATAGCAAATTTTAAACTTGAAACTACATGTAAAACAATAATCCCTTCCGATTTAAGTTTTGAAGTCCAAATTTTTGGATTCCCTGCTGAAGTAATGACAACAGGCACTTTATGTTTTATAATCGTTTCAATATGTTTTTCAATATCTGGATATAAAAGAGGAAGATTTACACCAAAAGGTTTATTAGTTGCTTTTTTACATTTTTCAATTTGATTGTCTAATATTTCAGGATACATCGATCCTGCTCCAATAATTCCGAGACCTCCAGAATTTGATACAGATGATGCTAATTCCCATCCTGAACACCAAATCATTCCTGCTTGAATAATAGGGTATTGTATTCCTATAAGTGCTGTTAATTTGTTTTCCATCGAGAAACTTTACTTCAAAACGACTAAAATACAAAAGTCTTTTCGATTTAATGGTTAATTTCGTTTGTTAAATGCCATTTAAAATTATTACAAATGAAGGTTAAAAGTTGGCTTGAAGCTTTCCGTTTAAGAACATTACCACTTTCTGTATCAGGTATTATCATGGGCTCTTTTATTGCAAAATCAAAAGGTTATTGGGATTCTTCAATTTTTATTTTTGCATTGCTAACAACCATTTTATTTCAGATTGTATCTAATCTTGCTAATGATTTGGGAGACTCATTAAAAGGCACTGATAATGAACATAGAATTGGCCCTGCAAGAACTGTACAAAAAGGAGAAATTTCAGTTAATCAAATGAAAATAGCAGTTTTTCTCTTTAGTTTATTTTCTTTGATTTCTGCTGGTTATTTGATTTTTATAAGTTCTAATGGAATGTCTCAAGATACCATTTATTTCTATACTGCTTTAGCAATTGCTTCTGTAGTCGCAGCCATTACTTACACCGTTGGGAAAAAAGCATATGGATACTATGGTTTTGGAGATGTATTTGTTTTTTTATTTTTTGGTTTAGTCAGTGTGATGGGGAGTTATACTTTGTATACAAAAGTGTTCGATTGGATAACTATATTTCCTGCTATTACAATAGGCTTGTTAAGTACTGCAGTACTTAATTTGAATAATATGAGGGATCAGGTCAATGATAAATTTTCATATAAAAATACTTTAGTTGTAAAATTAGGCTTTAATCGCGCAAAATTTTATCATGTTGGTTTAATTATGATCGCACTAACTTCCTTTTTAGCTTTTTTTAATTTTGAATTGAAAGGATTAATTTTTGCTTTACCATTCATTCTATTGTTGATTCATTTAAAAAAAGTTGTTCAGGTTTTAGACCCTAAAGATTTTGATCCTGAACTTAAAAAAGTAGCGTTGTCAACATTTTTATTGAGTGTTTTTTTTGCTATTGTTTCAATGATTTATTGATATGAATAATTACGTTGCAACTTTTGAAAAGAAAACCTATGTTTTCAAGCAACCAAGCGGAACAAGTAGGGGAGTGTTAACTGAAAAACACGCATGGTTTATTTACCTTTCTTCAGGAAGTTTAAAAGATAAAATAGGTATAGGAGAATGTAGTATCATTCCTGGATTATCTCCTGATTTTGTTGACTTTGAGCAATATGAAGATAAGATTCAAAAAGTTTGTTCGAATATAAATTTCTATATTGAAAATCAAACTGAATTACAATATTTTCCATCGATATTATTCGGTTTAGAAACAGCATTGTTGGATTTAAATTCAAAGAATGGTGTTTTTTTTGATACTTATTTTACGCGCCGTGAAAAAGGTATTCCTATAAATGGGTTAATTTGGATGGGTACACCTGAGTTTATGCTCCAACAAATGGAAGATAAATTAAAGGAAGGGTTTACTTGTTTAAAAATGAAAGTAGGTGCAATTGATTTTGAACAAGAATTAACTATTTTAAAAGGAATTAGAAAACGTTTTTCTTCTTCTGAAATTGAATTGAGGGTTGATGCAAATGGAGCTTTTAATTACAACGACGCACTTTTAAAATTAGATAAATTAGCAAAATTTGATTTACATTCTATTGAACAGCCAATTAAGCAAGGCCAAATTATTCAAATGGCTGAATTGTGTAAAAACACACCATTACCTATTGCTCTTGATGAAGAATTGATTGGTGTATATGGTTGCGAAAATAAAAACAGTTTATTATCTCAAATTATGCCCCAATTTATAATATTAAAACCAAGTTTACATGGAGGTATAAGTGGAAGTAAAGAATGGATTGAAATTGCTGAAAAAAAATCAATTCCATGGTGGATGACTTCTGCTTTGGAGTCGAATGTAGGTCTAAATGCTATTGCACAATTTACTTCAACTTACCAAAATTTACCTCCGCAAGGTTTGGGTACTGGAGCACTTTATGTTGAAAATGAAGAAACGCTTATGCAGGTAAAAGCCGGAAAGCTATATTTTTAATCTTTTTTTGGTACATTTGGGCAACTTTTAAACTAAGTTTAAGTCTTTATTATACTTTTTGTATTAATATTTTTATTATGAGGTATTTTTTTCTTTTTTTAATTATTTTCTTTAATCATATATCTTTTTCTCAAATAGGAGATTGTAATAATGGAGGAGCTAAAATTGGTGGGCCATTTACTCATCAGGTTGATCTTATTTCTAAAATGGTTGATGTGGCTACTAAAAAACTTACTACGGTCGGCCAAGAAGATTTTGGATCTGGAATAACAAATACTTCAAAAGATTTATATTACAAAATTTCTGGAGGTACCAAAGGGGCTATTTCTTTTATGTTGTATTCAGCATCTTTACCTGATAATTGTTTAACATACAAAGCTGAATTATATGATGTTGGAAATTGTACTGCTGTAGTTGCTACAAGTGACATTGGAATTTATCATTCAAACAATGCTAAAAATTTTGTTTTTAATAATATTTCGAATAAAGATTATATTTTGAAATTAACTCTGACTGTTTCTTCAGCTTGTAATTTACAAAGTATTAATTTAGGGTATTTTCCTATTAATCCTCCAGTTTCTTGCATCGCCTGTGCTAATTCATGCAGTGAGACATTATCTTACACTTCTCAAAATTCAGATTTAACCACAGCTTTTAATGATTTAGAAACTAAAATATCCAGCAATATTGGAAGTTTTTACAATATTCCTATCAAAAAAGGTGAAACTAAAACAACATGCGTTAATGTAAAAATACCTCAAAACACAAAAACGATTGGTTTTAGACAAAATTTTACCAGTTTAGATGGAAACTCTTGTGGGACTCCAAAATTCACTTATAAATTGTATGATAAAAATTGTTCTAATACTACTTTAACACCAGCTAGAACAAATGCTAATAATTTTGGAAGTGGTTTTAATCCTGAATATGATAACCCTCCTGCAGGAGAATATAGAATGTGTTTAACCATAGAAAATAATACTGCAAGTTGTGAAGTTGTTGGTTTAAACTATATTGGTATTTATATGGAAGCTCCAACAGCATGTAATGCATCGGTTGGCACCCTAGAAACCACAAAGTTGACAGGGTCAAATAATGAATATACAGTAAAAGCTGGCGATACATGGTCTCTATCTCATAAAGACTTTATTTTACCTCCAGCAGGAAATGGAGGTAGTTTTATGGGGTATTTAGTTTATACTTGCAAACCACCTACAACTATAGATGTAGAAAATCCTTCTAATGGTGTTCCAGCTGGTTGTTTTAAGGGTGTATCTCATACAGCAACTGATCAAAATGTAGCAGGTGTATCAAAAGTATTTGCAGGTATTACAGAAATATGGGTTGTACCAGTAACACTTGATACAGATGAAAGTTTAGCTGATGATGATGGTGATGGTGTTGCAGATAAAAAAGATAGAATAGATGAAAATAAAGATGGGTGTTATGCAATTGCAGATGCGATACATATAATTTATGCCCCAGCACTTCCTTGTGGAACTTGTGCAACTCCTGATTGTCCAATAGGAAGAATACCAAGATATTTGGATCGTTTTCCAGCTGGTCCAGGATGTATACCAAGCGTAAATACTAATTGTCCAGGCCAAGGAGCCCAAGATTGTACATCGGGAATTCTTATTAAAGGCCCTGAAACCTCTTATCATACAGTAACTGCAGATGCTTTTGGTAATCTTGGAGCTTTTGTCCAGTTAGTAAGCTCATTAAATTCACAACCTTTTACAATCAGTTCAGAATTATACGAAATGAATGATTGTAATGGAACCCCCAAGGTTAAAGGGAAATTTAGTACAGATGGACTTGCTACGGGTTCGTCTTCTAATGTTCATAATAGAGGGACTGGTAATGGTAGTTGGAATCCAGAATGGAAGGGATTAGTTCCAGGTAAAAGTTATATTCTTAAAACCATATTTACTCCTGGATCAGGAGATGAAATTACAGGTTACTGTATGGATTATTATGGATCAACATCTTGTGCAGCTAAAATAGGATCAACAGCAGTTAAAATAAATGGTTCTACTCCTGCTAGCTCAAAAAACCCATCTACAGATTATTATTTATTGTGTAAAAATGATGTAATAGAGTTTAATACTACTGGTTATACTTTACCTCCTAAGGGTGCAGGTGGACAGTCAGGTATTGGATATACGCCATATACTTGTGTTCCAACTTCAGGAACTGAACCCAAAAATGATGCCTGCTGGGGTAACGTATATGATATAAATAATCCATCAACTGATATCAATGATGGTTCTATTATTGCTCAATTACCATCAGCTTCTAATCAAACATATTATTTTGTTCCTGTTACTATGGATGAAGCATTGTCTAATTCAATGGATTATGATCAAAATGGTGATAAATGTTATCAAATGGGCACACCTATTAAAGTAACTTATCTAAATGATATAACTTTTACCAATATAGATGATTGTACCAACTCTAGAGTTGAAATAACTTTAAATGGTGGTAAGCCAGAATTTGTTTCAGGTTCAAGTTATACTATAACTAATAATACTACTAAAGGTATTTTAAGTGCGTCAACATTGAGTACATCCGGAGGTAAAATATATTTAACTGGATTAACAAAAAATGATGCGTATGATTTAACTGTTGATGATGGAACAGGTTGTACAAAAAGAATTACAGGTACATATAATTGTACTTCTTGTACTCCTCCTATAGTTACTGGTCTAACTACCATCTGTCAAGGTACAACTGTTGAGTGGACAAGTACAGCACCTTTAACTTCAAGTGATAATACTAACTATTTTGCTACTATTACACCTAGTGGAACAGTGAATAAATATAATGTAACTGCTTCAAATCCTACAACTACGCCGACAAGTTTGAAGTTTACGGCAACATTAGCTGGTTGTTCGGTAGAAAAAGAAATAACGATTATTAAAAAACCAGATATCACAGGTATAAAATCTTTTTGTGAAGAAGGGAATACTACTTTGGCTTGTTTAAACCCACCAGCTACTGCTACCGCAGCGTGGTCCTTAACTACTGCATCTTCCATTGCTACAGTTGACAATACTGGAAAAGTTACTGGTTTAGCAGGTCAAAGTGGAAATGTTGATATAACATATACAGATGACAAGGGATGTACTAATAGTGTTACAGTTACTGTCAATCCAAATCTTGTACCTACTATTACTTGTGGAACATCAACTGCAACTTCAGTAACATTTACTTGGGGTTCGGTATCTGGTGCAACAAGTTATGATTTGGTTTACAATAAAGATAATACAGGTAATCAAACAGTTAGTGGACATACAACTACTTCATATCCAGTTTCAAGTGTTCCTTCTGGTAAATCTGTGACATTAATTGTAACACCAAAAGGTACAGGTTGTTTTAAAGCTTCAGCTGTTAAATCATGTACTGCTGATAATTGCCCTTCACCAACTATTACTAAGGATCCAGACAATGTAGCAAAGTGTGCTGGTGCGAATACGAGTTTTTCTGTTACTGCTACATCAACAGCTACGTTAACATATCAATGGCAAATAAATAATGGTGCTAATCCGCCTACAAACCTTACAAATACAGGAGTTTACACGGGAACAACTGATCCAACATTAGTTATTAGTAATGTAACTGGATTAGACGGTGTAAAATATCAATGTCTAGTAACAGAGACATCTTCTGGAACAGGTTGTAATAAAACATCTTTACCAGCAACTTTAACAGTAAATCCTATCCCAGCGTTTACTCCTACTGTTAGTGATATTTGCGAAGGAAGTGATCCATCTATTGCTTATACTGGTTTAACAGGTAATCCAGACAGAATCGTTTTTGATCCAGGTCTACCTTTAATCACTCCTTTTAATTTATCAATATCACCATCACCAATAACGGTAACTGGTCTACCAATCAAATTACCAGTAAATACCTACAGTGGTGTTAAGGTTAGAGTTGAAAATACAACAACTGGTTGTAAATCTGCTGATATAACCATAACACCCTTTAAAGTTCAAGCTACACAAAAACCATCTATAAGTTCGAAAAGTACTACTGTAAATTCTGTCACTTTTCAATGGTCTAATTTGACAGGGTTGAATACTCAAACCGGTGGTGAAGATAAATTTACAGTTAAGGAATTTATATGTAGTGGATGTGCAACAGCTGGTACATATGTGAATGCAACAGGTAATCTAACATACAATGCAACTTCATCAAAATGGGAATATGAAAAAACTGGTCTTTCTTCAGGTGACAAAGTATATATTGAAGTTACACCTTTTGATAATACACCTTTAGCAACACCAAGCTGTTATGGAACATCTTCCTTTGAACTACTTGCGATACCTTGTGTTTCTCCAATTATAACACAAGATATAATTGATGTTTCTTTATGTGAAGGAACAACAACAACACCGGTGTCTTCATCGTTTGAACTAAAGTACAATACAGCAGCTTCAACTTCTCCAGCTACCTGGGAAATGTTAAGTCCTGGTGGTTCTTGGACAACATTGAATGCTTCGGGAGTATATTCAATTACTGGTTCGGATAATGTTGATACTAAACTTACAATAAGTGATATAAAAGGGTTAGATGGTACAAAATATAGAGTAAACTTAAAAACTGCTACAACATCGGGTTCTTGTAATACTATTTCACATGAGTCTATATTGACAGTTAAACCTTTACCTTTAATGAATTCAATTTCTGATAAGTCTTTTTGTCCTGGAACATTAGTAAATGATCCTTCAAAACCACTAGATTTTGAATTCAAAGTATCTCAAGCTGGAACTCCAACATTTACCTGGAATAGTGATGTACAAACTACTGGTGTATCAACAGGAGGGACAGATGTAACTTCTTTTGCTTCTTTTACTACTTTAAGTCCTTTAAACGACGAAGTTTCTAAAATAACAGTTACACCTAAATTAAATTTGTGTGTTGGTCAACCAATCACTTTTAATATTACTGTTAAACCAACTGTTAAACCTGTTTTTACAAATTCAGTAATTGATTTCAAAAGTGTTCAGTTTAATTGGGCATCTTCATCAGTAGCTCCAGACTTTTGGGTCATTGATACTTTGATAACAAGCTCAACAGCTGCAACACCTTCGTTAACTAATTATAAATCTGGAGGGCAACAATTAGGGACTGTTAATACATATTCAATTGGTGGAATTAATTCTACTAAAAAAGCTTATATTTCTATAACACCAAAACAAGATCCTTCAAAAACCACATTGTTTTGTCCTGTTGTTGATGGCTTAAATGAGATACCAACACCTTGTGTAAAACCAACAAAACCTGCAAATCCTACAGTCAATCCATTGTGTGAAGGTGCAGCATTAACTGTAAATGGTGTCCTTCCTGATGCAACAGCAAATTTTCAATGGAAAATAAGTAGTGATGCTGGAATAACTTGGAATAACGTTTCATTTTCAGATTTTGGTAATACTGGTACAACTAATATTTTATCTACGCAGTTAACAAAAGCTTATATGAATAATGCCTTGGTTAAAGTTGTATTAACAGATAAAATTACAGGGTTGTGTACTGAAGAATCTAATACAGCTACTATCATTATAAATGAATTACCAAATGTAAAATTAATACAACCTACAAGTACAAGTTTGTGCGTGGATGATAATGATGTTTCTGCTTTTGTACAACTTGTATCAGGTAAATCACCATTAAAAATTGATTATACATTGAATGGAGTTCAATCAAAAGATCAGGATATTGCTAATTTAGAAATAAAATTTACCACAAAAAATGAGATGAATTATTCATTAACATTAGATAAAGTTACAGATGCAAATGGTTGTATATTTCCTTTAACAGGATTATCATCACAAGTTTCGATTCATAAGAATCCTTCTCCCAAATTTGTAGTCTCTGATACGATTGGTTGTTATCCTTTATTAATAAATTTCACTGATATTTCAGGAGAGAAATATAAAGAGGTAACTTGGGATTTTGGTACAGGAATAAATTCTAGCAAAGAATTGGGAACCACACAATTTACTTATCCAAAAGAAGGAGATTATACTGTAACTTATTCAGTTTTAAATGAATTTGGTTGTTCAGGACAAATTATTAAACCTGATCAAATTCACGTTAAAAGTACACCAAAAGCTGCAATTACTACTGATAGAAATATTTTGAGTGTATATGAAAACGTCGTGAAATTTGATAGCAAGTTATCTAAAAATGTATCGTTTTATCTTTGGGATTTTGGAGATAATTCTCCAATTTCAAATGATCCAGTAGTAGAACATAAATATGATCCATCTGTACCAGGAAAATTTAAAATAAGTTTAATTGTAAGTAACTCTTCTACAAATATGACATGTAGTGATACAGCAGTTACATGGATTGATTTTCCTGAAGAAGTAGTGTTTTTTATACCTAACACATTTACACCAAATGGTGATGAGTTTAATAACACTTTTCAACCAATTTTCACTTCTGGTTATGATCCCCAAAATTATTCATTCATAATCTTTGATAGATGGGGCCAAGTTGTTTTTGAATCTAATAATCCACAAGTTGGCTGGGATGGTACACATGGTGATAAAATATTAGGAAATGATACATTTGTTTGGAAATTAGGTTTTAAAGAAAAATCATCCGATAACGAACATCGCAGTACAGGACATGTTAATCTTGTAAAATAAATAAATTAATTAATCAGTAAGCGGAGTTGTTATAACTCCGCTTTTTTTATGTACTATAATTAACAAAATTGTATAAATGAGTTTAATAGTTTTAAATGCTTCTGCGGGTAGCGGAAAAACATACAATCTGGTACTAACTTATTTGAGATTGATACTTGATAACGCAAAAGATGAAAATGCATTTAGTGAAGTAATGGCAATGACTTTTACGAATAAAGCGGCCTTTGAAATGAAAGATCGTATTATTTCAGTCCTGCATAATCTTTCTTCATTACCAAATTTAATAGGTGAAAAGCGTATTAAAACAGAAGATATTTGTAGTCAAATTGCGAATGATTTGAAATTAGAAAAGTCTTTGGTAATTTATCGTTCTAAAAAAGCATTAAAAGCAATATTACATCATTTTGAAGATTTTAATGTCGTTACAATTGATAAATTTAATTTAAGATTAATTCGGTCTTTCTCTAAAGAATTAAATATATCAGGTGATTTTAAAATTGTTTTAAATGAAGAAGAAGTTCTTGAAAATGTGGTAGAGAGTTTATTGGATAGTTTGGATAATGAGGCTCAAGTGAAACTCACCAATTTAGTTTTAAATTATTCTAAAGAAAAATTAAACGAAGAGCAGTCTTGGAATTTTCAGAAAGATTTAAAGCAATTTGCTATGATCTTGACGAATGAGAAATATTTTTCTCAAATAGATGAATTAATGAAACTCGATTTTTCAAAATCTGATTATGATAATTTAAAACAAAGAATTTTATCTATAGAAAATAAAATTACTAGCCAAGCTAACGAACTATATAACAAATTAAAAGGGTTAGATTTTGATAGACTACCTGGGAAATCAAGGACTAAGTCTGCGATTGAAAAATTAAATTCTAAGTTAATTTTTGATCACATAAATGAAGATGGAAGTTTTTTTTCTTCATCAATGATAGAAACTTTTCAAAAGGAAAATCCCAAAGGGGATGTTTTTTCAGAGGAGATTATTAATGATGCTTTAAAGTTTAATAACGCGTTTATTAATGAAGCAGAGAATTACTTAGTATATAAAACAGCATTAAAGCATTTTCATAATTTAGCTCTACTTCAATTTATTTCATCTGAATTAATAAATGTTAAAGAGAAAGAGCATATTATTCGAATTTCTGAGTTCAATACACTAATCTCAAATCTAATTCAAGATGAGTTTGCGCCATTTATCTATGAACGATTAGGAACAAGATACAAACATTTTTTATTAGATGAATTCCAAGATACTTCCCGTTTACAATGGATGAATTTAATTCCATTGGTATATGAATCATTATCAAATAATCTCGACAATTTAATTGTAGGAGATCCAAAACAGTCGATTTATCGATTTAAAAATGGAGTTGCTGATCAATTTGTATCATTACCAGGTATTTATAATCCAGATGAGAATGTTGAAATTGAACGTAAGTCTAGCTTTTTTAAAGAACAAGGGATTGAACAAATTCTTGAAAATAACTTTAGATCAAGAAAAAACATTGTGAATTTTAACAATTTGTTCTACTCAAGTATAGTTAGATATTTATCGAATAGTCAAAAGGAATTCTATAAAGATGTTTATCAAAATCCTAAAGGACAAGATGGAGGATATATCGAAGTAATTTCTAAAAAACTTAATTCTAAAGAAGAGATAGATATTATTCCCCAGTTATTTGAATGGGTGGATTCAATTATTACTGATGGTTACAATCCCGGAGATATTTGCATTTTAGGAAATACAAAAATTGAATGTAATTCATGGGCTATTTCTTTATCTGAAAAGTATAATGTCGTATCAGATGATAGTTTAACTGTTCAATCAGATGATTATGTTAAACTTTCAATAGCTTATTTGAATTGGTATATTGCACAAGAATCAGATCTGGAGGCTAAAAGATTTATTGAAGTTTATTTTACTTGTTTTGAAGAAAATGAGCAGTTGACTTTTTCAAATTTATTCATTAAAAAAGAGACAATAAAAGGAGTAAAAGAAATTTTTGATTCATCAAAATTTATCAGCTTTTATTTTGATTCTTCAACCGAATTTTTTCCACGTTTTGAAAATCTTTATTCTTTAATTCAATCTTTTTATCGTTTAATAGGTATTGATGAAATTAATAATCCATACATACATCATTTTGTAGATTTGTTATATCAATTTGATTTAAATATAGGGTCCGATATTGCAGGTTTTTTAAGGGAATATGAAATGAAATCGAAAAGCAGTTCTATCCAAATTCCTGAGAATAAAGATTCAATTAAAATTATGACAGGACACAAGTCAAAAGGCTTAGAATTTCCAGTAGTCATTTTACCAAATATGAATTTTTCTTTAGAGTCTAAAAGAACTAAACTTTTAATTGAACAAAACGATCACTTTTTTTATGTTCCCATTTCTAAAAACAGTAAAATTAAAAATGTTAAAAACGCGTCTATTTATGAGCTTGAACAAGTCTTTTTAGATAAGTTGAATTTATGTTATGTGATGACAACAAGGCCAGTGGATAGAATGTATATTGGTAATTATTTTGTGGAAGAAACAAATTTTGGAGGTGTTTTTGATGAAACAATTAAATCTATTTCTTTAGATTTAGGGTTTGAATTTGTCGATGATAAATTTATGATAGGAAAAAAAGAACTCATTAGTAAAGAATCTGATGATATTATAAATTTAAAACATTTTCAACCAATTGGATTAAATGATAGATTGTGGTTTCCAAAGATTTCTTTGACTAAAGAAATAAATCATCAAGAGTTTGCATTATCGGAAGCTCAAAGGTACGGTAATCAGCTACATTTATTGTTGTCTTTAATAAATGAAAAAGCAGAAATTGAATCAGTAATAAATCGATTTTCAAATGAATCTTTAATAGAACGAGAGTTTGAAACAAGATTAAGTGAAGATTTATATGCAATCTTTGAAATTAAACTCTATACTGATTTATTGCATAATGCGGATAAAATTTTTAGTGAACGGAAGATAATTGCATCTAATTTTGAAACTAAAATTCCTGATAAAATCATTTATAAAAAAGACGAAATTATAGTGATTGATTTTAAATCAGGAATACCAAATCAAAAACATTACAAGCAAGTGAACGATTATGTGAGTTTGCTTTTTCAAATGGAAAATAAACCGGTAAAAGGTTTTGTATTTTACACAACAACTAGTGAGCTAATACAGGTTTCATAACATTTTAAAAAATGTTTCTTTACAATTGATTTTTTCATACATTTGTTTATAAAGTCTATTTGTATGAATAATATAGCGAGGTTAACAACCGAAGATAAAGCTCTTAAGATTAATCTTACTCAAGATATTTACGGTTGTTTTGCAGAAATTGGTGCAGGTCAAGAAGTTGCAGCTAATTTCTTTAAAGCTGGAGGTAGTTCTGGAACTATTGCTTATACTCAATCCGCATATGATATGAAAGTATCAGATTCGATGTATGGTCCTGCTTCTCGTTATGTTTGTGAAGAAAGACTAATGACTATGCTTGAAACTGAGTATGAAACTATGAAATATAGGCTTCCAGAAAAGTATAAGTCAACTCGTTTTTTTGCATTTTGTAATACTGTCGAATCTTTGAATTACCACAGAACCAATCAAGGTCAGGGTTGGATAGGTATTCGATTTCAACGAAGTTTAGGAGAAGAACCAAGCGATGTTGTTTTACATGTAAACATGCATGATAATAATAACCGAAGTCAACAAATTGCTCTTGGAATTTTAGGGGTTAATTTAATACATTCTGTTTTTTTCAATACAGAAGGTATGGATGATTTTCTATCGGGATTGACAAGTAGAGTGACAAGAGAAAGAATAGAAATTGATATGTTACGAGTTTCAGGACCTGCATTTGAAGGTTGGGATAATCGTATTCTTTCTTTAAATTTGGTTAAGAGAGGATTAACTGACGCTACTATGTTTGATTTATGTGGTAAAGTTCTTCAACCAGCAACTGCTCTTTATAAGAAAAATATTTTGTTGATGCGTGGTCGTTTTAGACCTGTAACAAAGGTTCACATCGATATGATTGAGAAAGGTAGTTCTCAATTTATAAAAGAACAAGGTGTTACTGAAGATAATGTTGCTGTAGTTTTTGAATTGACATTGAAAGACTTAACAGCTGATGGGAAGATTTCTGATAAAGATTTTATAGATAGGGCAGACTTATTAGGTTCACTAGGATATACAGTAATGATTTCAAATTATTTGAAACATTATAAAATGATAGATTATCTTGCATCAATTTCTAAAGAAAAATTGATGGGGGTAATCTTAGGTGTATATAATATCCATTCTATTTTTGATGAAAGGTATTACGATAATTTAAAAGGAGGGATATTGGAAGCTTTTGGAAGAGGTTTTGGCCATAATGTTAAACTATTTGTGTATCCTGCAAATGATGTAGAAACAGGAGATTTATATACTTTAGAAAACTTAGAAATTCCACAAAAATTTAGAGGTTTACTTCAATATTTAAAAGATGTAAATAAAATCGAGGAAATCAACAACTTCGATACTCGTTTACTACATATACTATCAGATGATGTTTTAGCTAAAATTAATGCTGGTTCTTCAAGTTGGGAAGAGGACGTTCCTGAAGAAGTGGTAAAAGCAATCAAATTTTTTGAATTATTTGGATATTCAAAAAAAATAGAGTCGATTACTTGTTAGATAAATATGGGACAGATTAAAAATGCTTTAATCAGGTACCGTGTTATTGATAAGTGCCTTCGTAATAAATACAAACCATTTCCTTCAAAAGAAGAATTAAGAACAGCGTGTGAAGACGCATTATTCGGATCTTCAGAAGGAGAAAGTATATGTGATTCAACCATTGAAAAGGATTTATTCTTTTTAAGAATGGAGCACGATGCCCCTATAAAATACAGTAAAAAAAATAGAGGTTATTACTATGATTCTGAAACATTTTCTTTAGATGATATTCCCTTAACTGAAGACGATTTAATGGCTATTCGTTTTGCAGCAAGTACCTTATTGCAGTTTAAAGATGTTGATATGTTCAAACAATTTGGATTTGCTATTGATAAAATTGCAGATAGAGTAGCTTTAAATACACCTGAACTAGCGCATGATTCAACAAATTTTGTTCAATTTGAAACAGGTACATCTGTAAAAGGAAATGAATTTTTAACTCCTTTACTACAAGGGATTAGAACAAAAAAATATGTTTACTTTGAGTATACAAGTTTTCAATCAGAGAACAAGACTAAATCAAGAAAGGTAATTCCATTTTTATTAAAAGAATACCGTAATCGTTGGTATTTAGTTTGTTTTGATACAGTCAAATTGAAAATAATTACCTATGCATTAGATAGAATGTCTAATGTTGAACTTTCAGAAAATAATTTCACAGAGAATATTTCTTTTGATACACAACGATTTTTCCAACATGCTGTAGGCATTACTGTAATGGAAGAAGCTCCTGAAAAAGTAATTTTTAAAGCAGAAAATATTGCTGCTAAATATATTGAATCCCAACCATTTCATCATTCGCAAATTGTTGTAAAAGAAGGGAAAAATAAAACAACATTTGAGTTATCAGTCATGATTTCTGAAGAATTGATTCGTGCTTTTTTAGGTTATGCAGGAGAAATAGAGGTAGTAGAACCATTCACTCTAAAAAATCAACTGATCAAAAGAGCTAAAGAATTATTGTCAAAATATTAAACTATGAGTATTTTAAAAAGTGTTGAAAGTGGTGTTTTAACCTTAAAGTTAAATCGACCATCTGTATTTAATTCATTTAATCGTGAAATGGCATTAGCTCTTCAGGAAGAGTTGAAATCTGCTAGTCAGAATGATGAAGTGAGAGCTATTATAATTATTGGAGAAGGAAAAGCATTTTGTGCTGGACAAGATTTAGCTGAAGCAACAGATCCAAATGGACCTGCTTTACAAACAATTGTAAAAGATCATTATAACCCAATAATTGAATTAATAAGAAAAATCGAAAAACCAATTATTGCAGGGGTGAATGGAGTAGCTGCTGGTGCTGGAGCTAATATTGCGTTAGCATGTGATATTACGATTGCCAAAGAATCAGCTAGTTTTATTCAAGCCTTTTCTAAAATTGGTTTGATACCAGATTCAGGTGGAACATTTTTTTTACCGAGAATCATTGGGTCTCAAAAAGCACTCGCATTAATGATGACAGGTGACAAAGTATCAGCATCTGATGCAGAGAAAATGAATATGATTTATAAAGCAGTTGTAGACGAAGATTTCGAAAATGAGTTGTATAAGTTTGCTAATCAAATTGCTAAAATGCCAACAAGAGGGTTGGGGTTGACTAAAAAAGCAATCAATGCTAGTTTTTCGAATGATCTTACTTCACAATTAGCATTGGAGGAAGTATTACAAACTGAAGCAGGTCAAACCTATGATTTCAAAGAAGGTGTGAATGCCTTTTTAGAAAAAAGAGCACCTGAATTTAAAGGAAATTAGAATGAAAGTTGTTGGTGTAATTGGTGCTGGAACTATGGGTATTGGTATTGCTCAAGTTGCTGTTCAAAATAATAAACAGGTAATTATAATTGAAGCTAATGAAGAAGTTCTGAATAAATCGAAAATTAATTTATTCAAAACTTTTGAAAAATTAGTTGAAAAACAGAAATTGTCCAAGGATCAAGTTGATTTTTATAGAGATACAATGATTTTTACTACAGATTATAGATCTCTTAAAGATGCAGACCTTGTAATTGAGGCCATTGTCGAAAAATTAGATGTAAAACATAGTGTATTTAAAAATTTAGAAGAAATTGTTTCTGAGAAATGTATACTTGCTTCAAATACATCTTCTTTATCTATTGCTTCTATTAGTTCTATTTTAAAAAATCCATCGCGTTTTTTGGGAATTCATTTTTTTAATCCAGCTCCATTAATGGCTTTGGTTGAAGTAATTCCTGGTGTACAAACAAGTTTAGAAGTAACTGAATTAGCTAAAAATGAAATTCTTTCGTGGAATAAAAAAGCAGTTTTAGTAAAAGATACCCCAGGTTTCATTGTAAATCGTGTTGCAAGACCATTCTATGGTGAAGCATTACGTATTTATGAAGAAGGGATTGCCGATTTTGCAACAATTGATTGGGCAATGACCCATTTTGGTGGTTTTAGAATGGGTCCTTTTACATTAATGGATTACATCGGAAACGATATTAATTATACAGTGACAGAAACTGTTTTTGAATCGTTTTACTTCGACCCACGTTTTAAACCATCATTTACCCAAAAACGTCATAAAGAGGCTGGACTTTTAGGTAGAAAAACAGGAAAAGGGTACTATGATTATTCTGAAGGATCAATATTACCAAAGCCAAATGAAGATGTAGAAATAGGTAAATATATTTTTAATAGAATTCTAAGCATGTTAATTAATGAAGCCTTTGATGCTTTGTTTATGAAAGTTGCTTCTCGAGAGGATATTGATACAGCAATGAAATTTGGTGTCAACTATCCAAAAGGTTTGTTAGAATGGGCTGATGAAATTGGATTAGAAAAAGTGTTGCTGCAACTAACTGATTTGTTTGAAGAGTATGGAGAGGATAGATATAGGCCAAATCCTTTGTTAAAAAGAATGGTTTATAAAAACTAGTTGTAAAAGAGCTTCATTTCGAAGCTCTTTTTTGTTATATTTAAATAATACTTAAAAAAATACAATGAAGAAGATTGCTCTTTTAACTTCAGGTGGGGATAGTCCTGGTATGAATGCAGCTATTCGTGCAATTGTAAAAACTTGCTTATACTATAATATTATACCTATCGGGATTCGACATGGATATAAAGGAATGGTTCAGGCAGATATGTTTGAAATGAAATATTCCGATGTAGATAATATTATACACACTGGAGGTACTATATTAGGTTCATCCCGTTGTTTGGAATTTAAAAACAAAGAAACAAGATGTATAGCAATTAAAAACCTTTTGGATAATTGTGTTGATGGTTTAGTTGTAATTGGAGGAGATGGTACATTTACTGGAGCATCTATATTAGCAAGCGAGATGGGAATTCCAGTGATAGGTTTACCAGGTACAATTGACAATGATATATATGGTACAGATCACACTATTGGATATGATACAGCTTTAAATACTGTAATTGAAGCAATTGATAAGATAAGAGATACTGCATCAAGTCACCATCGTATTTTTTTTATTGAGGTTATGGGGCGTCATGCAGGTTTTATTGCTTTAAATGCTGCTGTTGCAAGTGGAGCAGAAAGTGTATTAATTCCTGAAGAAATTCCAGATTTGAATCAATTAGTTTTGCAAATACAAAATCAAAATAAAGGTAAGCGTAGTAGTATTATTATAGTAGCTGAAGGCGAACAAGAAGGAGGTAGTATAGAATTAATAAATAAGGTTTCACCAATGTTAGAAGGTTATGATTTAAGACCAACGGTATTAGGACATATTCAAAGAGGCGGAAGTCCTTCTGCCTTTGATCGAATTCTCGCTACAAGGATGGGTTCCTTTGCAGTTGACTTACTTTTAGATGGTCAAAATGGTTTAATGATAGGTTCAGAAGGAGATAAATTAATAACGACTTCTCTTGAAACAGCTGTCAAATTACACAACACACCAGATTTAGACCGGTTAAAATTGCTAAAGAAAATGTTGACTAGACATTAATTTCAGATATGTTTTAGTTAACTGTGGTTGTTTTAGTATTAAAAATGATTTAACAAATGATTAATAATCATATGTTTGAGAATTAAATTAAAATTAAATACATAATAGTTTGTTAAAATAAAAAAAGAGTGATTATATTTGCACTCCGCAATCGAGCGGTGAATGTCACTTGAAATTAGAAAAGAAAGTTTTTTTTTGAAAAGTGTTGTTTAAATAAAAACTTTGATTATCTTTGCACACCGCAAACGAGTGGTGATTAAAATTTACGAGTGAATGAGATCACGAAGTAGAACAAG
>CANHVK010000011.1 GCA_947464135.1 Flavobacteriia bacterium
AGGTCAAGATGCAAAAGCTTTAACAGTTAGAAAAGTACTTTCGTCTTTGACTGAAAAATATGAATCCAATATCGAACAAATTGCTGTGGCTTGGATTCATAAGTTAGGAGCATTGCCAATTATTGGAAGTTTATCTAAAGAGCGAATTCATAATGCTGCAACAGCTGGAGATATTCAACTTTCTTACCAAGATTGGCATCAGATTTACGAAACGATTAAATCAATAAATTCATAAATATGTCTTTATCTGTTCAAGAAATAGAAAAACTAAATTTACCTGATTTACTTTCATTTTTAGCAAGTAAATTTCCAGGAAAAGTTGCGTTTTCTACGAGTTTAAGTGTCGAAGACCAAGTTATTACACATCATATTTTCTCAAATAATTTACCAATTCGTGTGTTTACCTTGGATACTGGACGTTTATTTCCAGAAACTTATTCTGTATTTAACGCTACAAGAGAACGCTATAAGCAAAATATTGAGGTGTTTTTTCCGAAGCACGAAGCAGTAGAAAAATTAGTAACTGAAAAAGGACCAATTAGTTTTTACGAAAGTCTTGAAAACAGAAAAGAATGTTGTTTTATTCGTAAAGTAGAACCATTAAATCGTGCTTTAGAAGGAGTTGAGTGTTGGATAACGGGTTTGAGAGCTGAACATTCAGAAAATAGAAAGTCAATGCCAATGGTCGAACTGGATGAAAGCAGAAGAATAACAAAAGTTCATCCACTAACAACGTGGTCAACAGAGGAGGTGAAAGCAGAAATTTCAAAATTCAATATACCATACAATGTGTTACACGATAGAGGTTTTATAAGTATAGGATGTCAACCATGCACACGTGCCATTCGAGAAGGTGAAGATTTCCGCGCAGGTCGTTGGTGGTGGGAAAACAATGATAAAAAAGAATGCGGATTACATGCGTAATTCGCACTCGTAGGTATTTTGTACTACAAAATACCATGATATTAAATGATTGGTAAAAATACCATAATAACAAATGATTGGTAAAAATACAATTATAAAGATGGTACAAAACACCAAACAAAAAATGGTATTTAACACCATCACAATAAACGGTTTAAAATACCATTTATAATAAAAATGAATTAAATTAAAAAAGGTGGATTATTTAGATCAATTAGAAGCAGAAGCGATTTACATTTTAAGAGAGGTCGCAGGACAGTTTGAAAGACCAGCACTTTTATTTAGTGGAGGAAAAGACAGTATTTGTTTGGTGCATTTGGCATTAAAAGCATTTCGTCCAGGTAAATTTCCTTTTCCGTTGGTTCATGTGGATACAGGTCACAATTTCCCAGAAGCGATTGAATACAGAGACAATTTGGCTGAAAAATTAGGAGAGAAATTAATCGTGCGTTATGTAGCGGACACGATTCAAGAGAAAAATTTACAAGATGGTAAAGGGAAGTTTCCAAGTAGAAATGCTTTGCAAACCTATACTTTGTTGGACGTAATCAATGAGTTTGAATTCGATGCTTGTATTGGTGGTGCGAGAAGAGACGAGGAAAAAGCTAGAGCCAAAGAGCGTATTTTTTCAGTAAGAGATGAATTCGGTCAATGGGACCCAAAAAAACAACGTCCAGAATTGTGGAACATTTACAATGGTAAAATTGATAAAGGGGAAAATGTGCGCGTTTTTCCAATTTCAAACTGGACAGAGTTAGATGTTTGGAATTATATCAAGCGTGAAAATATTGAATTACCGTCTATTTATTTTACACACGAACGTGAATGTATTAAAACAGAGCACGGTCAATGGATGAATGTAAATGAGTTTGTTCAATTAGAACCAACAGACAAAATAGAGAAAGTTAGAGTGAGGTATAGAACAGTAGGGGATATGACATGTACTGCTGCGGTAGAGAGTGAGGCAAATTCAGTAGATGATATCATTAACGAATTAAAAGAAACACGTATTTCAGAACGCGGTGCAACACGTATGGATGACCGTATTAGCGAAGCGGCAATGGAAGACAGAAAAAAAGGAGGATATTTTTAAATTATGTTTCCCTCCTTGAGGAGGGATAAAGGGAGGTGATACACTAATACGGAAGCTCACCCACCTTAATCCTCCCTCAAGGGAGGAGACATAAATCAAACTCATAAATAATAATTATTAAAGTGGAAATTTTAAGATTTTTTACAGCAGGAAACGTTGATGATGGGAAAAGTACCTTGATTGGACGATTATTATATGATAGCAAATCGGTATCAACGGATATTTTGGAAACGTTAACGAGACAAAGTAAAACGACAGGTGAGGATACTGAAATTGATTTAGCTTTGTTGACTGATGGATTGCGTGCAGAAAGAGAGCAGGGAATTACGATTGATGTCGCTTATAAGTATTTTACAACCGAGAAACGCAAGTTTATCATTGCGGATACCCCAGGGCATGTTCAGTATACTCGTAATATGTTTACAGGTGCATCTAACACGGAATTGGCTATTATTTTGGTGGATGCAAGACATGGGATAACAGAACAAACAAGAAGACATAGTATCATTTCTTCGATTGTTGGGTTACCGCATATTTTAGTGTGTATTAATAAAATGGATTTGGTTGATTACAAAGAAGATGTATACAATCAAATTATTGAAGAGTATAAACATTTTTCTAAAAAACTTGGATTTAATAAAGTATCTTTTATTCCAACGAGTGCTTTTACGGGTGAAAATGTGGTAAACAAATCGACTAAAATGACTTGGTATCAAGGTCCAACTTTGTTTGAGTTTTTAGAAACTGTAGAAATAGAGAAAGGTCAAGACTCAACAGATGCTCGTTTTCAAGTGCAGTATGTTGTTCGACCACAAACAGATGATCTACATGATTACAGAGGATATGCGGGAAGTATATTGAGTGGAACGTTCAAAAAAGGAGACAAAATTCATATTTATCCAGCGGATTTAACTACCAGTATTTCTAAAATTGAGAAGTTTGAAAAAGAAGTGAATGAAGCACATTCTGGTGAGCCTGTGATTATTCATTTGGAAGATGAGATTGATATCAGTAGAGGAACAATTTTTGTTCCTGTTCAAAATCAAATACAATCAGAAAATACTGTAGAAGCTGTTGTTTGTTGGATGGATAATAAATCGTTTCAACCAGGTCAAAAATTGTTGTTGCAACAAAATAGTTTTAGAACAAAAGCAGTGATTAAAGCAATTGATAGTAAAATAAATATACATAATTATCAAGATGAAGAAAGTGATGGTTCGTTACACCTAAATGATTTTTGTAAAGTTACAATCAAAACTGCAGAACCATTGACATTTGATAACTACAAATCAAACCGTAAAACAGGTTCGTTTATCTTGATTAACGAAAATACAAACAACACCGTCGCAGCAGGAGTAATTGAATAAACTTTTCTTCCCCCTTTGGAGGGGATAAAGGGTGAGGATAATTCTTAACCTTATGTAACAAAAGTTAAACAAAAAATAAATTTTGGTATTTAATTTCAAGCAAAATTTGAAAAATGCAAAACTTACTAAATAAATTATACCAAGCACATTCACAAAAGAAGTCTTTGCCGGCTCCTCAATTAGTGGAAGTGTTTATAGAAACGTTGTTAGCACTTTTGTTTCCAGCACATAGTGTAAAAAAGATTGTATCCAAAGAACAATTAGAGGAAGAAATAGAGAAAAATAAAAAACAACTAGAGGTATTGCTTTTGCATATTGAATCGGATTTAAAAAGTTCAGTTTCACAAATTATTGAATCATTTTATCAGGATTTACCTAGAATTTATGATTTACTTTTAAAAGATGCAGAAGCACTTGAAAAAGGAGATCCAGCAGCAAGAGGAATTGAAGAAGTAATGCGATCATATCCTGGGTTTTATGCGATAAGTATTTTTAGAATCGCGAATGTGTTGTTTAAGATGGATGTACCTTTTTTACCGCGAATTTTCACCGAGTTAGCGCATAGTAAAACGGGGATTGATATCCATCCTGGTGCTAATATTGGAGAGTATTTTTTTATTGACCATGGCACAGGGATTGTAATTGGAGAGACAACGATTATAGGAAATAATGTAAAAATTTATCAAGGGGTAACTTTGGGAGCATTAAGTGTCAAAAAAGAAATGGCTGAAATTAAAAGACACCCAACGATTGAAGATGGGGTAGTGATTTATGCCGGTGCAACTATTCTTGGAGGAAATACAATTATTGGTAAAAATTCAGTTATCGGAGGAAACACTTGGATAACAGAAAGCATAGAGTCTAATTCTTTAGTATACCACCAACCAGAATTAATAATTAAAAATAAGTCAATTTAATAAAAACTAATGCCTATTAGCTAATGCCTAATAACTAGAATAATGAAATTAATAGAATTTATCGGAAACACTCCGCTTATAGAACTGAACCATTTGAATCCAAATCCAAAGGTGAAGTTACTTGCTAAATTGGAAGGCCACAATCCTGGAGGAAGTGTGAAAGACAGGGCTGCTTTTGGATTGATTCAGGGAGGGATTGATAGTGGATTAATTAAACCAGACAGCAAGTTGATTGAAGCGACAAGTGGAAACACAGGAATTGCTTTGGCGATGATTGCGCGTTTACATAACCTTCATATTGAATTGGTGATGCCTGAAAATTCTACAAGAGAACGCGTGTTGAGTATGCGTGCTTTTGGAGCAGTTGTTACCTTAACACCGGCAGAAGGAAGTATGGAAGCAGCTATTGATTATGCGCGTGCTAAAGTTGAAAATGAAGGGTATATCATGTTGGATCAATTTGGTAACCTAAACAATCCAAATATGCACTATAAAACCACTGGACCTGAGATTTGGAGAGATACAAATGGAGAAGTTACCCATTTTGTATCAGCAATGGGAACAACAGGAACGATTATGGGAGTGTCAAGATATTTGAAAGAACAAAATACGAATGTGCAAATAATTGGAGCTCAACCAGCGGATGGTGCTAAAATCCCAGGAATTCGTAAATGGCCTGAAGAATATTTACCGAAAATATTTGATCGAAATAGAGTCGATAGAATAGTAGAAGTCTCCGAAGAAGAAGCAAAAGCAATGACAAAACGTTTAGCGAGAGAAGAAGGAGTGTTTGCAGGAATGAGTAGTGGAGGTTCCGTAGCAACTGCATTAAAAATCATACCTGAACTTTCCGAAGGAACAGTTGTTTGTATCATATGCGATCGCGGAGATAAATATTTATCTACCGATTTATTTGATTAAAAATTACTTCCTCCCTTGAGGGAGGATTGAGGAGGGTGAAATGTTTATTATCACATCCCTTTATCCCTACTTAAGGAGGTTTAAAAAAATATATTATTAATTTTAAAACGTAAAAAACAAAACAATGATTAAAACAGACATCATTATTATTGGAGCAGGACCAGTAGGGTTGTTTGCTATATTTGAAGCAGGATTATTAAAATTGAGATGTCATTTAATTGATTCTCTTCCTCAACCAGGAGGACAATGTTCAGAAATTTATCCTAAAAAACCGATTTACGATATACCAGGATTTCCTTCAGTTTTAGCTGGGGAATTAGTTGATAATTTAATGGCTCAAGCAGCACCGTTTAAACCTGGATTTACATTGGGTGAAGCAGCAACAGACATTGAAAAATTAGAAGATGGAACTTTCATTGTAACAACTTCAAAAGGAACGCAACACCATGCGCCAATTGTTATGATAGCTGGAGGATTGGGAGTATTTGAACCTCGTAAACCACCTATTGAAAACATTGTTGATTTCGAAGATAAAGGAATTGAATACATCATTAAAGATCCTGAATTTTACCGTGGAAAACGCGTTGTAATTGCAGGAGGAGGTGACTCTGCATTGGATTGGTCAATTTATTTAACTGAAAAGAAGATTGCTTCTGAAGTCATTTTAGTTCATAGAAGCAGCTCATTTAGAGGACATTTGGATTCAGTTCAAAAAGTAATTGATTATGCAGATGCAGGGAAAATTACGTTGGTGACAGAAGCTGAAGTTACAGGTTTAGAAGGTGGAGAAAAGTTGGATAAAGTTGTCATTACGCATGCTAAAGAAGGTGAAATTGTGAAAGAAGCAGATCACTTTGTTCCATTATTTGGTTTGAAACCAAGTTTAGGTCCAATAGCAAATTGGGGACTTGAAATCGAGAAAAACGCAATCAAAGTGGATACATTGGATTATTCTACAAATATCCCAGGTATATATGCGATTGGAGACGTAAATACTTATGAAGGTAAATTGAAATTAATATTGTGTGGTTTCCATGAAGGAACAATTGCCTTACAATCCGCTTTCGCTAGAATCCATCCTGATAAGAAGAATGTATTAAAATATACAACTGTTAACGGAGTTAATGGATTCTAAAAAATCATTTTTTATTTTACTAAAACGGTGTTTAAACTTTTAAACACCGTTTTTTTATGCGTAAAATCTGTAATTTGTAATTTGTAAATCAATTACTACCTTAGTGCTTTATAAAATCTTCGGTACGATGAAGTTTAGTTGGTTATTAGTAGCATTTCTTGTGGGGGGAATTTCAAATTCCTTCGCTCAACAAGATTCAATTGTAAAAGCAAAAGTAGAACAAGAACCTACTTATCATGTTTTTTATAATGATGGAGTGACACATTTTGAAAGTGGTAAATATGAAACCGCAATAGGTTTACTTGAACAGGCTGTGAATATGAAACCAGATTTTGAAAGGGGACATTTCTTGAAGGGAGTAGCATTATTCAATTTAAATAAATATGATCAAGCGAATCTAGATTTTATGAATGCATTAAAAATTGCTCCTACGTTTGATGCATACTATTATTTAGCTCAAATTCAAATGAAAACGAAAAATTTCGATGAAGCATTAGTTTTATTAAACAAATCAATTTCTCTGAAAAAAGATTATTTCAATGCATATTATTCGAAAGGTGTAATTCAATTTCAACAAAAAGATTATGAGTTTGCTTTAAAATCTTTTGACTCTTCTTTGATTTATAATCCCAATTTCGGTTTTGCACTTAATGATAGAGGGAGTGTTAAATTAGAATTAGGAAAATTAGATGAAGCAATTTTGGATTATAAATCAGCAACTAAAAAAAATCCTGAATCCGCTGTTATTTTTAATAATTTAGGTAGTGCTTTACGAAAAAAAGAAAATTATTCTGAAGCTATCAGTGCTTACGATAAAGCAATTTCACTAAAAAATGATTACACTTTAGCATATAACAATCGTGGAGTTGCAAAAATAGAATCAGGAGAATTTAAATCTGCTATTAATGATTTTAATCAAGCATTGTCTATCGATTCTAAATATGTCTTTGCTATTAATAATAGAGCAAATGCAAAAAATAAATTAAAAGATTACAATGGTGCATTAGAAGACTGTAATAAAGCAATTGAAATCGATAAAGCTTTTGGAGTAGCTTACTTAAATAGAGGTATCGCTAAAGAAAATTTAAACCGATTACCTGAAGCTTGTGAAGATTGGAAAAAAGCGCTCAATTTGGGAGTAGATCAAGCAAAATCTTTCATAGAATATTGTCAATAAACAAACTTTTAAAATGTATTTAAGAAATAAGCTACTTATAGCAACAATTGGTTTAACAATTAATTTTGGGTTTTCTCAAAATGTAGAATTTTCGAAAGAAAATTTTAAGGATAGAAAAGATGAGCTGAAAGCTGCATTGAAAGATATTGAAAAAGGAGATGAGTACATGAATTTAGAAACGTACTATTTCAAGAATGCAATACCTTTATATTTAAATGCGTATAAATTAAATCCTAATAATGATGTTTTAAATTACCATCTAGGTAAAGCTTACTTGTATTCCAATTTTAAAGACAAAGCAATTGAATATTTAGCAAAAGCTGTTCAATTAAATCCGCAAGTTGCCCCTGATATTAATTTGTATTTAGGTATGGGGTTCCATATTGATATGCAATGGGATAAAGCAATCGATGCATTTAATAAACACCTTGCAATTTTACATCCAAAAGATGATACAGGTGTAAGAGAAGAGATTCAATTAGCTATTAAGCAATGTAATTTCGGAAAGGATATAGCTAATAAACCAGTTCGAGTTAAAATTGATAATGTTGGAGATGGGGTAAATTCTCATTTTGCAGATTATAGTCCTGTAATTAATGCAGATGAATCGGTTATGATTTTTACTTCAAGAAGACCCGAAACTACAGGTGGTGGAGTTGACCCATTAATAAATGAGCATTTTGAAGATATATATATTTCTGAACGAATAAATGGTATTTGGGGGAAAGCAAAAAATATGGGGACAAATGTAAATACAGAAGGACATGATTCAAATTGTGGTTTATCTGCTGATGGACAAAAATTTTTGGTTTATAAAGATGTCAATCGTGGAGATGTTTTCATAAGTGAATTAGAAGGGACAGAATGGTCAAAACCAGATAGATTAAATAAGAACATCAATACTGATTTTCATGAATCTTCTTCTTGTTTTTCTCCTGATGGAAATACAATTTATTTTGTTTCTGATAAGCCAGAAGGTGGATTAGGTGGGAGAGATATTTATAAATCAACAAAGGATTTAAAAGGTCGTTGGAGTGAAGTTGTAAATTTAGGTTCTGTAATTAATACTTCTTTAGATGAAGAAGGAGTATATCTACATCCAGACGGTAAAACGTTGTATTTTAGTTCTAAAGGACATTCTTCCATTGGTGGATATGATGTGTTTAAATCTGTTTTTGATTCTAAAATGAATGCTTGGACAGAACCACAAAATATTGGTTATCCTGTCAATACAACAGATGATGATGTGTTTTTTACTGTATCTGCAAGTGGAAAACACGCCTATTATTCTTCCATTCGTCCTGGTGGATTTGGTGAGAAAGATGTATATCGTATCACATTTTTAGGTGAAGAAAAAAGAATGTTAGTATCTACTGAAGATAACTTAATAGCAAGTTTAACTGAACCAATAAAGGAAGACGTTGGTGCGAAAAAAATGGAGATTCAAGAGGCGCAATTGACTCTTTTAAAAGGGATGATTTTTGATGATCAAACCAATAAACCTATTTCTGCTACAATTGAAATTATTGATAACGAAAAAAATGAAGTAATCGCTTCGTTTAAATCGAATAGTGTTACAGGTAAATATTTAGTTTCTATGCCTGCAGGAAAGAATTATGGTATTTCGGTGCATAAAGATGATTATTTATTCCATTCTGAAAATTTTGATTTACCCAAGACTGCGGAATACAATGAAGTCACTAAGGATATAAAACTGAAAAATATTGCAGTTGGTAATTCAATCGTATTGAAGAATATTTTCTTCGATTTTAATAAATCAACCTTACGTAAAGAATCTGAAAACGAAATTCAACAATTAACGAAATTATTGATCGATGTTCCAACCATGAAAATTGAGATTTCTGGACATACAGATAACAGGGGGTCTGATGAATACAATAAAAACCTATCCAATCAACGAGCAAAAGCTGTATATGACCGATTAATTGAAAAAGGCATCGATGCATCTAGATTAACGTTTATAGGATATGGTGAAGAAAAACCGATTGCTACGAATGAAACAGAAGAGGGCAGACAATTAAATCGTAGAACTGAGTTTAAAGTATTAGCAAAATAAATGCTTTTGTAATTCAATAAGAAATAGAAACGACAAAATGATAACAAAAATCATCAATTTTAAAGAGAAAAAATTAGTAATCGCTTTCTATTTCTTAGTTGTGTTATTTTATATTTTTCACTGGATTGAGGTATATGCTGAAATAAATCAATTAAAATATCTTTTCAAATATGAACGAGGAAGCGATAGTTTTGAAATTGAATTTTTAAACCAACTCTTTCTTATTCTTATACCGATAGCAATTTTTTTAGTTTATAAAGGAAATCGAATAGGAATTTATACTATTATTTTTAGTGTGTTTTTATGTTTTTTTGATTTCTTGCGACATCTTATATTTTTTCTCATAGAAGATAATTCTTATTTTAGTTTTCATGCTGATTTTACATATGTAAGTTATCAAGTGATTTTATTTCTTTTGATACTGACGCTTGTATTTACAAAATTACTATCCAATCTAGGTATTAAAAAGAATCAACTTTTGTTACCATTGATTTTATCTGCTTTTATTATTTTACTACTCATACCTTTAGTTAATATCTTAGTATTTATTTTATTATCTATCTGTTGTTTTATTTTTCTTGTATCTGATAATGGTTTGATGAGTGATCAAAAAAAAGAGAATTGTCAATTATCAAATTTTGATGTACTAAAGATTAAAAGAAATCTTTTACTGATCCCCTTTTTAATTTTACCATTATATTTTTTTGTAATTCACCCTATCCTTCAAGGCACAGGATCAACGATGTCAGATCGCATGTTTACAACCTATTATTATCCTGATTCTATTAAGTATTTGGAAGCCATTACTTTGTTTGTTGTATTTTTACCAGGTTTAATTGCTTTTACTAGTTTTCAATTTATGAGTATGAAAAACAATCAACTACGCCCATATGCTACTAATTTCTTTTATACGATGCTATTTAATTATATGATTGTAGCTTTATTAAGTGTGATAACTATTTTTATCTTTAGTTTTAGTTAGTATTGAATACGCTTAAAGGATTTATTTTATAGATCTTAGTTTCTTAATGCTTTAACTGATAATTTTAAAAAAAAAGACAATGATTCTTATAATTGATTGCGGAAGCCAAAAAACTCCTTTCATTGAAGAAGCGGTTGATTTACAAATGGATTACCAAACAATTGGTTTATCTGAAGTATCACAAGAACATACCGTTGGTAAATTAGGAGTAATTATTTCTGGGGCTCCGATATTGATAACTGAAATAGATTATTCGAAATACCTTAATCAATTGGCTTTTTTGAAAGAAATCACTATTCCTGTATTAGGAATTTGTTTTGGACATCAAATGATAGGTCTATTACACGGAGCGTTGCCTTCAAGACAAAAAGAAGATCGCGATTGGCAAATCATTGAAACCCTGGAAGACCACCCTTTATTTGATAAAATGCCAACTGAAGTAGAAATGATGGAAGATCATTGTGAATGTATTTCATTACCAAAAGACTTTGTATTACTTGGTGTCTCAGATGCTTGTGTGAATGAGGCTATGTATCACAAAGAAAAACCTTTGTTTGGAGTTCAGTTTCATCCAGAAGTATCAGGCAATCAAGGGACCTTACTTATTGAAAACTTTGTTAATATTTGTATTAGCTACCAAGAAAACCAACCTGCTTAAATAACGATATTCGTACTATGTTATTAAATAGAATTTGGATTGGAATGTTTTTGATTGCCTTAATTACAGGTCTTTCAAAACTCATTTTTTGGCACGATTTAACCATTTTTGAAAAAATAGTTACTTCTTTATTTGACGCAGCAAAATCAGGTTTTGAAATTTGTTTGTTTTTTACAGGAACACTTTGTTTGTGGTTGGGATTCATGAAAATAGGCGAAGAGGGGGGGGCTGTAAGACTAATGACTCGATTTGTTTCTCCTTTATTTTCTCGACTTTTTCCTGAAGTGCCTAAAGATCATCCTGCAATTGGGTCTATGATGATGAATATTTCTGCGAATATGTTAGGCTTGGATAATGCAGCAACTCCAATGGGTTTAAAAGCAATGAAGGAATTACAAACTTTGAATCCTGAACCTGAAAGAGCAACAAATGCGCAAATCATGTTTTTAGTTTTAAATGCCTCTGGTTTAACAATTATTCCTGTGAGTATTTTAGCTCTTCGATCTGCAGAAGGATCAGTTTCTCCTTCGGAAGTGTTTTTACCAATTTTGATTTCAACGTATTTTGCTACCTTGGGTGGTTTGATCTATCTTTCTATTAAACAACGAATCAACTTATTCAATAAAGTGGTTTTTGCATATATTGGTTCAGTTACTGCATTTATTGTTGGGTTATTGTTTTTACTTGTAAAACATCCGGATTTAATTTCTCCTGTTTCTAGTGTGGGAAGTAATTTGTTTTTGTTTTTAGTTATTTCCTTTTTTGTTGTATTAGCGGTTCGTTCAAAAGTGAATGTCTATGACAGTTTTATAGAAGGTGCTAAAGGAGGTTTTGAAGTTGCTATTGGTATTGTTCCCTTTTTAATTGCTATGTTAGCCGCAATCGCTGTATTTCGTGCTAGTGGTGCTTTAGAAGCGTTTACTGACGGAATTAAATATGTGTTAGTGGCTATGGGGGTAAAAGCTACTGAGTTTGTGGATGCATTACCTGTTGCGTTTATGAAGCCTTTTTCTGGAAGTGGTGCACGCGCTTTGATGGTAGAGTCTTGGAGTACATTTGGTGTTGATTCATTTGTAGGAAAATTAGCTTCTACTTTCCAAGGAAGCACAGAAACGACTTTCTATGTGTTGGCGGTTTACTTTGGTGCTGTAAAAGTGAAAAACACACGTTATGCAGCGATGGGCGGGATTGTAGCTGATATTGTAGGGTTTACAGCTGCGGTTTTAGTATCATATTTGTTTTATGCCGTTTAAGTTCATTAAAAAAATATTTCGTTCTGAAGCTGAGGCTATGGGTGCTCCAAAAGGACCGTTGAAAGTCGGTATGAAATCCATTGATTATCCCCCAAAAATCTTAATAGCTTGGGCAAAAGCGGTAGAGGGAAATCAAGAGTTTTTAGATTTCTTAAAATACAACGGATTCGAAGAGTTACACACGGCTTGTGCTGCTATTAAATTGAATGATAAAGCTCGTATTTGGTTGATGGAAAATGGCTATCCTCATTTATTAGCTTTTATTCAAGCAGCTGAATCTAATAAAAAAGCATTATGTTGGTTGGAAAATAATGGGTTTGAATTACTTTCTAAAATGGCGCGTGCCATTGATGCTGAGCGAGAAGCATTAGATTGGCTTCAAAATACACAACCAGTCGATATTGTTGTGTTAACTCTAGCAATAAAAAAAATAAAAGACGACATCGAAGATTATAATAATGATGTTCACGTTTATAAATAATGATTAATGGTTAATGTTTAATGATAAATGAAATTACTTTTGCCAAATCACCAATCACTAATTACTCAAAATATGAAACTAAACGCACACTTTTACCTATTAAACGATGATTTTTCTCCAGAATACGCAGAAGCAAATTTCAATGGAAAAGAATCAGAAAACAACCCGAGATATGAATGGGAAGATGAGCTGGATGTAAACGAAGTTAAAAACGTTGAGATTATTCGAAAAGGAGAATACCCACTTCGAGGAGAAATCGAATCTGGAGCTTTTGAGTATATTTTGCCAAATATGTTTTTAGTTGCTTTGGAAATGGAAAACGGTCAACAAGGTGCTTTTGCGGTGTCTGAAAGTATTTTGGATTCATATACATTTCAAGGGGATAAATTAGAGGTTTTCTTAAAAGATTATGAGCCAATGAGCAATCCAATTCCAGGGGTTTATATCGCATCAAAAGAATTTCCGAAGGAATTAATCAGGGAATGATTCAATTAAAAAACATTGTTTTTAATCGTGGGGAGCGAAACATTTTAGATGACGTTTCGTTAACCATTAACAAAGGAGAAATCTTTGGGATTGTCGGTCCAAGCGGGGCAGGTAAGTCAACCTTAATGCAAATCATGTCTGGGTTTTTAGACCCGTTGTCTGGAGATGTTTGGTTAGGGAAACAACTAGTACCTGGTCCATCACACCGCCTTATCCCAGGTCATCCTGAGATACAATTAGTAAATCAAGAATTTGGTTTAGATATATATCATTCAGTTATTGAAAATCTTCGAGTTAAAGCAAATCACTTAAATGAAGAATTGAAGCATGAAATCTCGTTAGAATTGCTTGATTTATTTGAGTTAACCCATTTGTCAAATCACAAAGCAATACAACTTTCTGGAGGAGAAAAACAACGTTTGGCTTTAGCTAGGGCCTTGATTATGGAGTCGAAAGTGGTTTTGTTAGACGAACCATTCGCTCACCTAGATGCACACATAAAACGTAATGTGATTGCCTATTTGACACGTTTGAAAAAAGCACGAAAAACTACTTTTGTTTTTGTTACCCACGATGGTCAAGATGTGATGACTTTTGCAGATAGAGTTGCCTATTTTAACAACCAAAAAATAGAACGAATAGATACTCCTTTCGCATTTTATAGTCAACCATCTTCAATTCAGGAAGGACGTTTTTTTGGAGATTTAAATCAAATTATTCAAAATAGAAAATCATTTTTTTTTAGACCAACTCAATTTTCTTTAATTCCAACCCAAGAAGAAAATATTGAAGTATCAGTATCATTTAAGGAGAAAATTTTTGCTGGACCTTATTGGATATTTTTTTTCAAGATTGGAAAACGAAATTTAATTACATTATACAATACTAAGGATATTTCTTATGCCAATAAAATCTATATCTCAGAAAATTAGAACTCTTTCTTGGAAAGAAGTTTGGCAATTATTCAAACAAACAGTCACCGAATTTGCAAGTGAAAATAGTTTATTTCATGGTGCTGCGCTTTCTTATTACACCATTTTTGCTTTAGTACCTATTTTGTATTTGAGTATTGTTTCTTTTGGACAAATTATAGGTCAAGAGAAAATGCTTGATATAATTGCAACCGTATTAAAAGAACAAGTAGGCATTAAGGATATTAAAGGAATTTTGGATTTCTTAAATGAAATTAATTTTCATAAAAGTAATTTTCTACTTCAAACGATTGGTATTGTCGTGTTATTAATTTCTTCCACTGCCATTTTATCTTCGTTGAAAAATAGTATCAATGATTTCTATGATATTGAAAAAATACATGATACCAAACGTAAGATGATTCTTGCAACATTGATTGATAAATTAATTCATCTAGGGTTATTGATGTTTTTTGGTCTTTTAATTATTGTGACCTATTTCGCTGAATTGATTCTTCTTTCATTTGGTGATTTATTACTTGGAAAATTAAATTACCTTCATTTTATATTTGATTTTCTAACACAACATTTTGTTCCTTTATTGACTAATTTCACGATTTTCTTCTTCCTTTTTAAGTATGTATCAGATGGAATTGTAAAATCTAAATTAGCAGCTGCGGGTGCGCTTGTAACTGCTACTTTACTTTATTTAGGCCAATTACTGATTAAATATTATTTAACCCATTATTTTTTCGCAAGAGATACAGGTATTGCAGGAACATTGTTGGTTTTGTTAACTTGGGTGTATTATACATCACAAATTATATTTTTTGGAGCCAAATTTATTGCTGTTTACGCTAAGATTTCAGGAAAACCGATTCAAGTAAAATAAAGAATTGCTTTCATTAAGTGTATGTAGGTATTACAAAATCAATGGTTTTTTAAATAAATTGTAATATATTTACTCTGAAAGGTTTTGAAAGTATTGTCATTCATTCCTGAATTCTTATGATAAAGCTTGTTTTTATATCAATTTGTTTCATAGTTATTCACTTTTTTGGGTATTCTCAAAAGACAGCCGAAGAATTAGTTGAAGAAGGTTTGACTAAAGTTTCTTATAAAAATCATAAAGCTGCTATTTCTGATTTCAATAAAGCGCTTAAAATTAATCCATCCATGGTAGTGGCTTATGAATACCGTGCATTTAGTAAACGTCAATTAGGTAAACTTCAAAGTTCAATAGCTGATTATAATAGAGCTTTAGCGATAAATCCTAATCTACCTGATGCTTATAATGCCAGAGGAGAAGTATATTTATTATTAGGGCATTACAAAGAATCAATCAATGATTTCACGATGACCATTCACATTAATAAAAAACATCCATTAGCATATTATAACCGAGGTTTTGCACATCAGTCAACTGGTGACTATAAGCAAGCTTTAAAGGACTATGATAAAGCTCTAGAAATCAATACAAGTTTTGCTGAAGTCTATTTCGAAATTGGAAATATAGAAAACATTAAGGGGAAATATGTAGAAGCCATTCAACATTACGATAAAGCAATAGGTATTAAATCTGATTTTGCAAAAGTATATATCGCTAGAGGGGTAGCGAAGATTAAAACAGGTGAAAACACGAATGGTTGTAACGATTTGACTAAAGCGAAAGAGTTGGGAGATAAAGGAGTAGAAAGTTTAATTCAATTGTTTTGCGAATCTAAAAGGCAAACTGAAGGGAATGAAGAGCGTTAATGAAAGAGATTGTAAACATATTACAACGTGTTTGGGGATTTAATTCTTTTCGACCATTACAAGAAGAAATTGTAGAAAATGCAATTAATGGAAAAGATACTCTAGCTTTGTTGCCTACAGGAGGTGGAAAATCAATTTGTTTTCAAGTACCCGGTATAGCAAGAGAAGGGGTGTGTATTGTGGTTTCTCCGTTAATCGCCCTCATGCAAGACCAAGTGGAACAATTAGAAAGAAGAGGAGTCAGGGCAAAAGCCATTACGAGTTTGATGTCTCATCGAGAAATTGATTTGAAGCTTGATCAAGCACGATTTGGCGGGCTGGATTTTTTATACACTTCCCCCGAGAGATTAAAATCTCGCATTTTTATTGAGAGATTCAAATTAATGCAAGTTTCTTTGATTGTAATTGATGAAGCGCATTGTATTTCCGAATGGGGGCATGATTTTAGACCGCCTTACCGTGAAATAGCAAAATTAAGAACCTATCAACCGAATGTGCCTATGATGGCGGTAACAGCTACCGCAACACAAGAGGTGAAAGAGGATATTATTGCGCAATTACAACTTAAAAATCCAACTGTTTTTGAAGCTTCTTTTACACGTGATAATTTAAGTTACGAAGTATACGAAGTTCAAAACAAAGAAAATGCAGTAGTTAAATGGATTCAAAAATTTCCTGATTTTTGTGGGATTATCTATTGTCAAACGCGTAAAAGTGTCAAAGAATTAGCCAATCAATTGGCATTAAATGGTATTCAAACCGGGATATACCATGGAGGATTAGATGCTAAAACACGAAATGAAATGATGGAGAATTGGTTGACTAACCTTGTTCCTATTATGGTTGCAACGAATGCTTTTGGTATGGGAATTGACAAACCAGATGTGCGTTATGTATTACATTATGAGTTTCCAAATAATTTAGAAGCATATTTTCAAGAAGCGGGTAGGGCAGGGCGCGATGGAAAATCTTCTCGCACATTAGTGTTGACCAAATCTGACGATATGGAAAAACACAAAACCTTGATTGAACAACAATTTCCTCCGTTAGAAACCATAAAATCTACCTATAGAGCTTTGTGTAATTATTTGCATTTAGCTATTGGTTCTGGGGAAGGCGAAACGTTTCCAATTCAATTAAATGCGCTGTGTTCAACTTTCCGCTTGGAATTAATTCCCACTTTTCAATCATTGAAAATTTTGGAAATGAATGGAGACATTTTGTTTAGTGAGAGTGTTTTTACCCCAACAAAATTGAAGTTTTTAGTGGGTAATACAACCCTTTATAGTTTTCAAATTAAATACGAACGCGTATCTAAAATGATTGCGTTTTTAACACGTAGTTATCCTGGGATTTTTGATTATTATTTTGCCATTGATGAAGATTTTATGGCGAAAAAAATCGGTGTTTCAGAAAGTGAGGTGATGAAACAATTAGAGTTTTTAGAGAAAAACGGGATAATAGATATTTCATGGAAATCAGATGCTCCGAAAGTAACGTTTTTACACGAGCGTTTGCCTGATGATCACATGCGCCTAACGGATGAAGTGTATCGCAATCGAAAAGAACGTGCTTTTAATCGTTATGAACAGGCTCGCAATTATATTACAGGTAAACATTGCCGTGAACAGTATTTGTTGGCTTATTTTGGTCAACAATCTTTTTCTTGTGGTCGTTGTGATTATTGTAAAACCCAGCGTAAAGAACAAAAAACGATGCTTGAAATTGCATCCATCATTGTTTTTCAACTTAAATCTTCACCCAAAACACTTACCGAACTTGAACACCAAATCGGCGAACAATACCTACCCGAAATAAAGCAAGCGTTACAACACCTGCTTTTAGAAGAGAAGATACGTTTTGAAAATGGCGGATATGTATTTATTGGGTGAATTTAAGTTTTAGTTGTTTTCCTCCTAGTTTACACTGAGCTTGTCGATGTGAGGAAGGATTAAGGGAGGAGATTCTGTCTCATTAGATTTTAATTATTTTTTGAAAATTCCAGAATTCAGGAAATTCAACTGTAAAGTAAATCGGATATAATTTCCGTAATTCTTTTTCAAATCACCTAAATAAGCTGTTTGATAAATCGGGAAATATAACCCAAAATAGTTGTCTACTTTAATCCCTAAACCGGTTACAAGCGCATTTTCTATTTTTTGATTTTGAAGGTAATTAGCATAGTCTGCGTATACTCCTATGATTTGTAATTTAGGAATTCCGATAAAAGCATTAGCAGAAAACACTTGTTTTGATGGAGCAATTTTCCCCATCGTTCTTACGTTCCCCATTTTATCAACGGACATACTTCCAGCCCCAAAACGATTGTTGTAATAGTGTTCAAAGAAAAAGTCTTGAGTTCCACTCATACCTGTAACGGCAATTCCTTGACGTTGGATTAGGTTTGGATCTCCTTTGAATTGATACACATTCCCAGCGAACAAACGAAGATGTATAGGATGCTTTTTCTGTTTAAGGGTATAATTCCATTTTAAATCAGCTTCAACTAACAAACGTTGAGAAGTCGTTCTTGAGCCAGCGATGGTACTTTGTAACCATTCATTACGAACTTCTAGATTTCCATTGAAATTCAATTTGGTCACTCCAAAACGGTAACGAGCAAATGCACCTTGTTCTTTCGATAGATTGTTTAAATAATCAGTGAAAGTGCTTTGAATTAAGATATTACTATGATAATCTTTCTTTACTTTGAATTTTCCTAACGTAACATAGATATAGGGAGAAACGTTTACATACTTGTTAGAACGATTAAATGAGATAGAATCTGTACCATAACTTTTAACAGAAGTTCCAATCCGCATCATGTTAAATGCGTGTTTCGGGAATACATTATAGCTTAATTCAGCAAATCCAGTTAATGATTTTGAGCCAAATGCATACATAGGAGCAATTGCATATTGAAATTTAGGAACTTCCGCCATATAGTTGTGAAATAAAATCCCTAAAGATGTTTTATCCGTATGGTTTCCAGTAATTAACGGTAAGTAGTTAATGATAGTTTGATTACGGTTACGTGCTCCAGTTAAAAACTGTAAATGTAAAGGTTCAATCTTATGAAATAATCGGTCTTTGTCCCAAACGTTGTTTGTTCTGTTAATTTCTGGTATAAAACGATTGGAATCTATTTGAAAGTTATCTATGTCTGTACGATTAAACACTACTTTATCCCAATGTTTGATGTTGTTTGACCAATGTGATTCGACAAGTTGACCTTTAACATATCCCTGAATCAATGCAGGTCCATGAATGGCTCCTCGGTTTTTGACTTTGACGATTAATTGATTGTTTCTTTCTTTTACACACGCAATTTTATAATCCGTATGATTGGTAGTTTTAATTAATTCTTCGAAAATCCAATCCAGTTTTTTACCACTCACTCGTTCGTAAACCCCTTTCATATCTTCTGGTTGTGGATGTTTGAATTTCCATTCATTAAAATAGATTTGTGCACATTGGTCATAAAGCGAATCACCTAAATATTTGTGTAGGTAGGTCATTACTAACCCCGTCTTTCCATATACGATTGCTCCGTAATTGGTGCTTGTAAATTGGTCGGCGCGTAAATTTAACGGTTGGTCTAAACCTAACGATGCAATGGTTCGGTAATTAATATCATTTTCATCGTGGTAGTCCAATTTTTTTGAACGGCAGAGTAGGGTGTAACCTTTATTATTTAACGTTGAGTTAGGATACTTTGTCAACCAGTAGCGAACTTCATTAAAGGTATTCATTCCTTCATCCATCCAGGCGTGGTCACGTTCATTACTTCCCAAAATACCATAAAACCAATTGTGACCAACTTCGTGCATAATAACACGTTCTAAACCTGCATCATCTCCTGTATTTCCGATAATTGTTATCATCGGATATTCCATACCACCACCAGCAGCGATGGTTCCGTCAATGGCAGTAACGTGTTTGTAGGGATAATCTCCATTCCATTTTGAATAATAATAGGTTGCATCATGAATGTATTCTAACGATTTTTTCCATGTATGATGATTTTCAGGAGTGAATAAGGACCAAGTGGTTACTTTTTGTTTTGAATGTGGTAATTCTACATCTCCTTGTAATATCTGAAACTTTTTATCTGCAAACCATGCAAAATCATGCACGTTATCTTGAATAAATTTTATGGTTTTTGTTTGAGTAGAACTAATTTTTGTTTCTTGCATTTTAGCAGTAAAATACGATTCGTTTTCTAAATTAGATTTAGTGATACTAGCCAACTCTTTCATTTTTGCTAATTCCTCCGCATTTTGCATTTCACCTGTTGCGGCAAGAATGTAGTTATCAGGTAAGGTTATACTCACATCGAAACTACCAAACTCTGAATAAAATTCTCCTTGGTCAAAATAAGGCATTTGATGCCATCCTTTTTTATCATATACTGCTGGTTTTGGGTACCATTGTGTTATGAAATAAGCTTGGTCTGTGTGTCCCATTCGGGAAACAGATGCATCTGGGATTTTAATTTTAAAAGGAGTGGAAAGGGTTATTTTTTCTCCAGGTGCTAACGGTTGGTTTAAAATTAATTTACATATATCTTCATTTTTCTTATCTAGATTCCAAGTGATTTCTTGACCATTCACTTTAAAATTTAAAGAGTCAATATACCCGTTGAATGCTGGATTATCTAATTCTGTATTATTGCTCTCGCTTTTTTCACGGATTAATTGTTTCGCTAATGTTGTTTTTTTATTCTTATAAGCATTTGGCCAAAGATGAAAATACAAATACTTTAGTGTATCTGGCGAATTATTGGTGTATACAAGTTCTTCAAATGCCGATAATTCGTTTTTTTGATCGTTTAGTGAAACTTGAATTTTGTAATCTACGCGCTGTTGCCAATATTGTTGACAGAAAGTGTTCCCAACGAATAAAATGGAAACGATAAAGAGTAAAGATTTCATTGAGTTGATTTATGATTTTGTTTCGATATGTCCGTCAGCATGTTGTGCAAATCTTCCTCTATTTCTGTCATGAACTTGGTCTAATCGTTTCCACGGCCATCCACCAAATTGGGTCTCATGGTAATCATTGAATGCTTGTTGAATTTCTTCTTTGCTATTCATCACAAAGGGTCCATATTGAATTACCGGTTCATTGATTGGTCTTCCTTGTAATACCAATATTTTAACTTTACTTGATGGTGCTACCAAGGTTAATTTATGGTTCGCTTCAACTTCTACTGCGTGATACGTTGGTATAGTTTGACTATTAATTGTTAAACCTTCTCCTTCGTAATAGTAAAGGGTGCGATTAATACCTTCAGATGCATTTGGTAGGGTAAATGTAGCACCAGTTTCCATTGTAATATTCCAAACGGCTACCTCGTTATTATTATCTGCAGCCCAAGAATTAGGTGGCGGTGTAATAGGGGATGTGTTGTATAAATCTCCTGCAATAACTTCAACTTTTGTAGTTTTTCCTTCATTACTAGTTTCTGAGTAGATGGGCATGATTTCCTTCCAAAGCATTTTGAAATGTGGTTCTACCATCTTGTTTTTACGTGGTAAGTTCAACCAAATTTGGAAAAGTTCCATCGGATTTTCTTTATCTTCATGTAACAAAGGAAACATTTCTGAATGTTGAACTCCTTTTCCTGCGGTCATCCATTGCACATCTCCATCCCCATATCTTCCAGCAGCTCCCATTGAATCAGCATGGTCAACTAATCCTTCTCGAACAATAGTAATTGTTTCAAATCCACGGTGTGGGTGACCAGGAAATCCAGGTACAGTTTTCCCATGATACATACGAAAACCATCTTTGATGATAAAATCGCTACCCATGTGTCTACCTTCCATGGAAGTAGTTGGCCCCATTTCAGCATTTCCTTTTGGAAATTTATCTTCATGATGCACACAAAATAAAAACGGGTCAGCGGTTTCCCATTGAAACCCTAATGGTTTAATAGATTTGATAGTATTCATTACAGTATTTTTAGAGTTTTTTGATTGACTGAAAGTTATGGAAGGAATACCAAATGCGGCAAATCCTAATCCAAAACGAGAAAGAAAATTACGACGATGCATAATTAGTTGTGAATGATAAGTTATAATTTATTAATTGTTGAAATTAATAATTAATACCAAAAACTCAAATTGGAATGACTTGATTATAAACAAATTTAATTACAATTCTCAATATATTTGATTTTTTATGTATCTCAAATTTAATTTGTTGCCTGTATTATATCGTCGAATTTATTATGTCATCTTTAAGTTTTTCTTTTTTCTGTTAAATTTATTCTTTAGTCAATTCTCATATAATTTCAAATTATTTACAGCTGCTATAGAAAGTTTTCTTTAATCAGAAAACGTAAAAAATAACAAACAAATATCTTTCCACTTCATCCGAAATACAAATTTTTTTTATTAAAGTATAGAATTTATCTACTTTTTAATTGAAAATATTTTTTCGTATTTAAAGGTGTTTTATGTATACAAAAAAAAGTTTTTTTAGTTGCAAGATTATTTTATTTTAAATAATGAGTTACTTTTGATTCAATTAAATTTTAAATTAATTATGAAAAAAGTTTTTTATTTACTTATTGTTTCAATTTCTTTTTTTGCTTGTAAAAAAGAAAAATCTAGCTTATCAAGTAGTTCATCAGGTAACTCATCAACTAGTTCTTCAGTATCTAAAAGTGGATCGGGAGTTGTAGATGCAAATGGAAAATCCTATAAAACTATAATAATTGGAAATCAAGAATGGATGGCATCTAATTTAGATGTTACAAAGTATAATGATGGTACTACAATAAAAGGTGTAGACGGTGATTTAGATATGAATTCATACTATACTTGGATGGCACTCAAAGAAGGTGTATGGTGTAATCATATGAATATGCTAGAAAGAGGGAAGATTTATAATGGTTATGTAGTAGAAAGTAAAAAAGTTTGTCCAACAGGATGGCACATACCATCAAAAGCAGAATGGGAAACTCTTATAAATAACTTAGGAGGAGAAGATAAAGCAGGAGTGAAGTTAAAACAGACTGGTTATCAATATTGGAGTAAAAGCTCATGGTCATCTTCTACTGATACTGCAACAAATTCATCTGGTTTTACTGCAATTCCTACAGGAGCAATTTTTAATGGGATGAATTTAGCAACTTTAGATGCTTGGTATTGGACTTCAGATTTGACAACCATTGTAATTGATAATGATTTTCATGGTGTATCAATAAGAGATGAAAAAGAAGAATTAAATGATGCATCAGCTATTAGATGCATAAAAAACTAAGTCAAATTAAATAAATTATAATAGAATTGTTTGGCCTAAGTTTTCAATATTTAACCGTGGGAATTATTTCTCACGGTTTTTTATTTTATGTATAAATTTTTTTGATTTTATAATAATCTAGCATACTATAATATTAATTGTTAATCAATTATTTAAAAACATAAACTATTCATTTTAATTTGATAGTATATTCTTGTTAAATAATTAATAATTCTAGGATAATGTCAAAAGTTTCATTTGAATCAGGATTGATTTCTTTCTTTTAAAGACAAAGTAATAATTTGATATCTCTTACAATTTTAAATTTAAATCATTTTTCACATTATTCAAAAATCTATTTTTTTTAAATGTTCTTTTAATTGCTAAAAATTTGAAATTTTTAAATTTTTTCTTCAAAAGCATTAAAAATTTATAAGATCAACTTAAATCTCATTTTAAAAGGTTACTTTTAATAAATTTAAACAATTAATTATGAATAAATTATTATTTCTATTACTAATTGTCACAGCAAATAATTTATTTGCGCAATCAAATACAATGGTGTTAGTTGGTCCAAAATTAAATATCAATATATCTAAAACAGATAGACGTTTGAGTGGAGGTTTAGAAGTTTCGACATGGTCAGGTTCAATGAAAGATGGATTGGGTGGAACTGCTTTTGGTTTTGAATTTGAAAAAGGTAGATTTCGTGTATATGCTGATTTGCAAGCAGGATATATCATTGGTTTTTCTGTAGGCCCAGTTGTTGAAATTTCTAGTGAGAAAACTAAATTAGGTTTTCAAGGTTCTATGTGGGGAGTTTTATTACTTGGAGGGGAGTTAAAATATAGACGCATTAACTCAACGAATTATTTTGCTCCTGGGTTTCTATTAAAAATTCCTGTATATGATAATGGAGTACTTGATTTTCATTAATTATTAAAAAAAGTCAACTCACCATTTTTCATCTGATGGTATGCTCTTGATAAATAGGCAATCATTACTCGCATATTGTCAAATGCTTCCTCTGATTCAGTATTGATTTCTTTCTTTTGAAGGCGAAGTAATAATTTCATATACATCGCATGAAAAATTAATTCAATATCATTTTTTTCTTTCAAATTTGATTTTTCCCTGAAATCTTGAATTGCATCTGAAGCTCTTTCATAAACTCCCTTGTATTTTTCGTCTTTTGATATGTTTAATAAGGTATTATGTAAAAATGAAAGTTCAACCATTACTTCTTGAATTTGATGTAAATGTCCTTTCTCTTCGATTTTTTGAGAATGCATCCCCCTAATTAAACCATCATACCATTGACTATATGAAGAATAAAAAGAGGGATCAGGTAGCTGTGGTTTTACATATTTTTCCATTATTTTATTCAAATCAAAATGATAGGCACGGATCACATCTTCGATTTGATACATGTATAATATATACTCTGCAATATTTTCTTTTAGTTTTTGTTGGGCGATTAACATATTATATACTTATAGTTGAGTAAATGTATTTTAATAATAATAATGAAAGAATTTCATAAAAAAGAATAGATACTTTCATCTTTATTTTTTTTACTGGTATCTATTTTTTTTCTTCTTGATTCAGAAATCCGATAAATTCTTTTGTAACATTCATCGTAGGATTTATGTAATTAAACTGACTTCCTGAAGCCTGTACAAGTAGCATGTCAATGTTGTGCATTTCACAGTATTTTTTACTTGCTTCTTCTATTTTTTTGTAAATTTTATCCATCAAATCAAGGGTTTGTTTTTCGATAGATCCTCCTTGATTTTGTTGAAAAGCATAAATTTCTTGTTCGCGTCTCTGTGCTTCTGCTTGAACTGTTTGTAGTTGTAAGTCAGAAAGTTGTCCTTTTTTTGCTAATTCATCATTAGCTACAAGATAGGATTGTAAGTCCATCTGTTTTTTTTCTAATTGCTTCTGAAATTGTATTTGCTTGTTTTTAACTAAATTGTCCATTTTCTTATAAAAAGCAAATCCATTTTTTAAACTATCTTGGTTATAATAAGCAATTTTTAATCCATTTTCACGAATTACAGGAACAGTTGGCTTGGTATCAATTACAACTTTTTCTGATTTTTTTTCAGAACATGAAAGGGTAGTCAAAGCCATACCCAAGGCAATTACAATAATTTTTTTCATTTTATTTTTCTTTTAATATGTTTTTTGTGGTAAATGCCTTTCCCCAATCTTCACGCATTTTTAAAAAACGTTCGAAAGCATTATCTAAAAGTTCATCCGTAATCATATTTTGAACATCTTCTAATCCAAAAACGTCGATTTCATTGATTTTGTAAATTTGTTCAAATTGGTCTAATTCAATTTTAACTATGTATTTGCTGTTATAATTGAAAACTTGAATTTTATATTTAGGATGTGGTATTTCTGCTAAAACTCTCATAATTTATTTTTTTGTAAAAATAAGTAGAAATCGTATTTGTAAACTTTATTAAACTTAAAAGTAGTATTTCATTAATTCATTTATTGGTTTTTGAACTATTTGTTTTAACTCTATGTCTCTTTTTAATAGTATTTTTTTTAAGATTTCCTGATTATAAAAGGCGTACGAACCAACAAATCCAATCTGTGTAATCTTTTCATTTTTTGGTAAATAGTTTGATAAAAATAACTCGATGTTTTCTTCGTGAATTAGATTGATTTCTTTTTGTATGTCCTTATTTTCTGACATTAATTGAATTTGTCCAATAAATTGTTTGCCTTCCAAACCATAGATTTTCGCCAAAATGATACTACGTTCACCATATTTTTCTTCAAAGAGTTCCTTTAGTCCTAAGCTTATATCTTGGTTTAGATATTTATGTAGCATTAATTTCCCAAAATAAAAACCACTTCCTTCATCCCCAATCAGAAATCCAAAACCACCAAAAAGCGTATCAATATTTTCATTTTGATACTTACACAGTACTGAACCAGTACCTAAAATACCCACAAAACCTTTTTTGGTACCATAAATACACTTTCCAGCAGCAAGCAAGTCTGATTTAACTTCTATTTTTTCTAATTCGAAGGGTTTAAATAAATTTTCTATAATTTTTTGATTTTCATGTTGTAAACAACCACTTCCAAAAAAAATAAGTGAGCTTTTTGGGGGAATTACTTTTTGTAAAGTCTCTATAATATTTTTTTGCTCTACTCCGATTGTTTTTGGGTGAAAGTTTATTGTTTCAATAGCAATAATTTGCTTATTATCTTTAATTCTCCAATCTGTTTTAGAACCACCACTTTCAACAAGAATTACTAATGACGAGTCAAAAGTAAGCGTATTAATTTCTGTAAATTGAATTGTTTTGATAATGAGTGTTTTATTTTCTTGCATTTTTCAAGCAACGTTTAACTTTTAATTCATGTGCTTCTCTTTCTTCAGGTGTAGTGTTTGGTGTTGTTAAAAACTCTTTACATTTATTCTCAACAAATTCCCATCTTACCATTAGTTTTTCAGATTGATTGTCTGTAAGATTTTTTTCGAATGCTTTATTGATAGAATCATTTTTAATTACGCACGAACAAAAGTCCCATTGTTCACCATATTTTTCAACAATTTTAGTGTGATTTTCTACTTTTTCTGCTTTCTCATTGATTATTTCAATTTTCTTGGGTGAATCTTTAATTATTTTGATAGAATCAATTTCAGAACTATCTGTATCTTCTTTTGTTTTTAAGTTATTTAAGGGATTGGGTTCATTTTTGCAACTAAATATTAAAAATGTTAAAAGTGCAAAGATTGAAGTTATTTTTAAAAACATATTTCACTATTTTTGGTTCGTAATATAGGCTATGAATTTACAATATATTTTAAAAATATTTTTAACTGTTTTTACTTTATTAGTAAGTGTCTTCTCTATATGTCAGGAAAAAAACGAAGAAAAAGTCAAACATTTTCGTGAAGTTGTACTAAAAAAAGATTTTAAAAATCTATATGCAAAGCAATTAAGAAGGGTTCGTAGGGTATACCCCTTAGCGTTAGAAGCTGCTAAATTAATTAAACAAATAGATCAGGAATTAGAATCGATTGATAATAAAAGAGAAAAGAAAAAATTGACAAAAAAGTATCATCACGAGATTAAATCAGAATATTTATTTGTAATAAAGGATTTATATATAGAAGAAGGCAAACTTTTGATGAAATTGATTCATCGGGAAACGGGACTTACAGTTGAAGAAATAATAGCAAAATATAAAAATCGTTTTAGTTCTGAACTCTATGATCAAATTGGTAAATTATGGGAACAAAAATTAGATGCAAAATATGATCCACAAGGAGAAGATGTAATCACAGAGATTGTTTTAATGGATATAAAGAATAATGTAGTTACTTTTGATCCGACTCCAAGACATATGACCAAAGAAGATTTTAAAAATGAAGCTAAAGAATATCGTGCTAACAAACGTGCTGCAAGAAGATTGATGAGACAACAACGCAGATCGGCTTCGGAAGAAGTAAATAACGAAGAAGATTAATATGGATTTTGGTAAGTTTTCAATAGAACAATTAAATAAAATGAATTCAAATACACTGATGGAAACGTTAGGTATTGAGTTTATTGAATCTGGTGATAATTTTATAAAGGCAAAAATGCCTGTTGATCACCGTACCCATCAACCTATGGGCTTACTTCATGGAGGGGCTTCTGCTGCTTTAATTGAAAGTATTGGTTCATTAGGTTCAGCTTTAATGTGTGATTTGAAAAATGAATATCCAGTAGGTTTAGAAGTGAATGCAAATCATGTTGGTGGTGTAAAAGCTGGAAATGTCATTGGACTTGGGAAGTTAGTTCACGGAGGAAAAAAAACGCATGTTTGGCAAGTAGACCTATTTGAAGAAGAAACAAATAAATTAATTTGTACAGGTCGATTAACGGTGATGATTATTTCAAAATAGTATGGTGGTTTCTACTGATTTTCTTGCTTATCGTTTCCCTAATAAAGATATCGTAAAAAATAGAGGTAGAATTCAAGAAGTGTTTCTGTCTGATGAACTAGAAGGTTTTATTTTTTCTCATTTTTCTGCTCTCCAGGCATATAAATTTAATGTATTGGAAGAAGATGCTGAAATTCCTTCTATTTTTCATACCTATCCTTTTAAACCTTATGTCTATTCTACAAGAGAGTATTTATTACAAGCTCATTCTTTTTTAAATGGAATGGCTCAATTTCAGATTGAAAAAGCAGTTTTCTCCAGGATTAAACCTTATTCTTTTTCGATTTCAAAGGCCTATGAATTATTTTTGAAATTATGTGAAACATATCCAAAAGCCTTAGTTTATTTAGTTTCTAGTGAAAAATTAGGAACGTGGATTGCTGCTACTCCTGAAATATTATTAGAAGCTCACAAGTCTTTTGTATTTACAATGTCTTTGGCTGGAACTAAAAAATCTTCTCAATTTTCAACTCCTTGGGGAGAAAAAGAAAAAATAGAACAACAATTAGTAACTGACTTTATTGAAAATCAATTAAAAAAAGTTGGAGCTGAACAAATCGAGTTAGTTGGACCTTATGACTATCAAGCAGGACCAGTAACACATTTGCGTACTGATGTTAGTGCATACATTCCTTCCGGTAAAATCATTGATTTTGTCAAAGTATTACATCCAACTCCTGCCGTTAGTGGAGTTCCTAGGGATGCTGCCCTAAATCTTATTGCTTCAGTTGAAGCCCATGACCGTTTTTTATATACAGGAATTGTAGGTAAAATATCTAAAACAGATGCGACCCTATATGTCAACCTTCGTTGTGCTCAGCTTCAAAACGATACAGCTTATTTATATCTCGGTGGAGGATATACACTTCAATCTATCCCAGAATTAGAATTAGATGAAACTGAGAATAAAAGTAAAACGCTGATTAGTTGTATGTTTAGTGTTAATACATGAAAAAAAAACTAGTTTATAATTTATCATTAATACTTTTAATTGTGCTTTTTTGGCATTTAGTTGTGTTAAATCTAGGAGTTTTACAAGCACTTTTCATTTATAGATCTGGTAAAATTCCAGATACGTTAGTCTGGTGGGAAAGTGAATTATTTAAAAATCATTTGTTTTCAATTGTTTATAATAAAAATGATATAGCTCAAAATCGAATTTATATTAGTCATTCCACATTTTCTTCTTTATTGGATGTTTTTTGGATTAAGTCTTTTTCCTATATCTTACATAAACCATATCATATTGCACAGAATTTTATTGCATTTGTAAATATGTATTTATTTATTGTTTTTATTTTTTCTAGAGATTTTTTTAAAAATAAATTAAAAACTAAATTTTCCATATTTGATATTTTGATGTTGTTTTTGATCCTTGGTTTTATTTTTTCACTACCAAGTTTTTGGGACTCATTTTTAAGATTTAATTCAGATAATTATTTTGTTTTAATATCTTTATTATTAATTATTTTGACAGAAAGAATTGACTTTTTAAATACGCAATCAAATCAAAATATTTTTTTCGTTATAGGAATAATTATGGTTTCATTTGAACCAGTTTATTATCCATGTTGGTTGGTTTTATATTTTGCTTTTTTAAATACATATAAACTAACTTTTAGAGAATATTTTAAAATATTTATATTGTTAATATATAGTGTTTTAATTATTATTCTACCTTATATCCAGGGTTGGTTAATTCATAAAGAGAATTTAGGATCAACTTTTAAATATCGCTCAGGTTTAGATGGTTCAATTTTATATTTTAAATCTGTATTAGATGCCCTTTTGAAACCTTTTTCTCATAATTTCAATTTTTTGTGGCTTGTATATTTTATAATCTTGTTGATTATTATGATTTTATTAGATAAATCTAAAGTTTTATCAAATTTAAAAAGGTTAGGATTTGCTTTAATAGGATTTGTTTTTTCTCTAATTGTTTTTCCTCAATCAGTCTCAATTCATCGATATTTGTATGATTTCTTACTTTTTATACCGATAGTATATTTAATAATAAAAATCTTATTAGAAACTAAAATTGAATCTATTCAACCACGAAAATTTCTTTTTATTGTACTAGGTATGATTTTTCTGATTTTTCTTAATTTACGATCTATTTCAGTTTGTTTTTACAATTGGTAGATTTAATTATCTTCCAAACGCCATTCTGCACCTGAATTTGGAGTTTCTTGCAAACGTAATGAGATTAATTTAGTATTGTGTGCAAATTTACCATCTAACAAATTCACAAAATGTAATAATAAATTTTCACATGTTGGTTGAAAAGGCATAAGTATTACCTTCTCAAATTCGTTTGATATAACTTCTGATTTTGAATAGGGTGCTTCTTCGTTAAGTACTAACGCATGGTCAAATATTTCAATAATTTCACGTTTAACTACATCCTTCAAGTCTCCAAAGTCAATAACCATTCCCAATTTCACATGCTCAATATCGGCTATTGGTTTTCCTAACAATGTTACGCTTAAATGGTATGTATGTCCATGTATGTTTTTACATGGTCCATCGTATCCATATAATGCATGTGCCATATCAAAAGTAAAGTCTTTCGTTATGCGTATGTTAGAATCTAATGCCATAATTGATAAGGTATTTTTGTTTTACAAAGATAATCGATTTCATGCTATTATTAATATTTAATAATGACAGGTTCTTTTATAATCCGTAATTTTAAACTTTTTTTAGGTAATTTTTATCTTATTCTTACATTTTGTGTTAAATAAGTATTTTTAAAATACCTTATTTTTACATTTTGTTATAAATAAGTATATTTTCTATTTAATTAAACTTTATTTTCACCCGTTAAGCCCAGTTAAATTTCTTATCCATGGTGTTTACTCCGATATTGTATGCATATACTGCCGCTGTTACATAGGTAATATTTAGTTCATTGTGTTGTTTATTTCCATTTATGTCAATGGTAGTTACAAGTGTTGAATTGAATTTGTTTTGTTTGCAAAAGTGAATTAAACTCAATAATTCTTGTGGTTTTTCAAAATAGCGATTACTCCATTTGACTTCAACACACCATTGTGGTTTAAATAATTTATTTTCAATTAATACGAAATCCACTTCTCCTTCGGACCTCCCCATTTTCCAACGTGCATATTTTAAGTTTAAATTTTCTCGATGCATCCATTGTGAAAAAATAGCTGTTTCAACCATGTTTCCTGTTTCTTGGTCTGTTTCAACAATTGGTGAAAATAATGCAGTTCTTAAAGATGGATTCGTTAAGTAAACTTTAAAACTGGTAACACGTTTAAATTTTTTAGCATTATCGTCAATTTTATGAATGACTTTTATAAGAAATGCGGCCTCTAAATACTCTAGATATTTTTTGAGCATTTCTTTTTGTATTCCACTTTCTTTTCCAAGTTTTTCAAATGAAAATTCATTTCCTGTATTATAAGCAATGTAGGAGAAAAAACTATTTAGTTCTTGTACATCTTTTATTCCATATAAGCTTGGTAAATCTCTTAATAGTACATTAGCAACAATGTCTCCTTTTATATACCTTCCCATATCACTCTGAATTTTTTCGGATAAAACTACTTCGGGATATCCTCCAAAATTTAAATAATCAAAAAATGCTTTATTAAGTGTCTTGTTATCATGGGTTAGGTAAAAAGGAATTTCTTTTCCATCGTAATTAATGGTTTTCTGTTGAACTAAATGCGTTAAACCTTTTAAATGGATAAATTCATGAAAGGTAAGTGGGGGAAGCATAAAATCAGTAAATCTTCCAGCTCCACTTTCTGAACTTTGTAATCTCAGAGCTGCTGCTGCTGAACCAGATGCGATGAATTTAGTCGTAGGATATAAATCTACCAATACTTTTAAATGTCTTTCCCAGTCTTTTAAATATTGTATTTCATCAAAAAATACGTAACAGTTTTCTACACTATCTAGTTTCACTGCATCTTTAGCCATAAGAAGCAAATCTTCTAGCCCTTGATGCATATAAATAGGATTATCAATCCCTATAAACATAATTTTTTGTGGAGAAATACCATCAGCTATGAGTTGTTGAATTGAATGGTATATCATTACTGTTTTACCAACTCTTCGTGGTCCCATTAATACCAATGCGCGTTTGATATCCGTTTCGTGTACATAAGGATAAAATAAATCGAAATAAAGTCTACGTGACATTGTAGAGTAGGTACTTTGTATATTACCTGTTGACCACCAGGGATTTTCAAAAATTAATCGCTCAATTCGTTTCTCTGTAGGAATAATGTTGTTGTAACTCATTATATTTCTTATTTAATACCAAATGTACAAAATAAGCTTTGAGAAAAAATCTTATTATTACATTTTGTTTCAAATAAGCATTTTTATTAATTAAAATAATCTTAATTCAACAACATTAACTCATAACCCAGAACTCATAATCTATAACTTAAAACGTTTTTCCCAGCTATCCATCCTGTAGACCAAGCTGCTTGAAAGTTAAATCCTCCTGTAACTCCATCTACGTCTAGAACTTCTCCTGCAAAAAATAATCTCTTAACTTTTCTACTTTGCATAGTATTAAAATCAATATCAGAAAGCCCTATACCACCAGCAGTTACAAATTCCTCTTTGAAGGTGGTTTTTCCAGATACATGATATCGGTCATTAAGTAATGTATTAATAAGTTTGTTTGCTTTTTTTCCTTGTAATTCTTTCCATTTTGAATCAATAGAAATGTCCGATTTTTCTAAAAGAAAATGCCATAAACGTGTGGATATTCCGAACGGATTTAAATTCCCGATTTTTTTATCTGAATGTTGTTGAATTGTTGATTCTAAAATATGTTTTGTTTCTGGTTCTTTTTGTTTGTGTAACCAATTTACAAGGACATAAAAATCATAGTTTTTTTCTGATAATAAACGTGCACCAAATGCAGAGAGTTTTAAAATGGAAGGACCACTCATTCCCCAATGTGTAATTAATAATGGTCCAGTGGCTTCTAGTTTTGTCCCTTCAACTTTAGTAGTTGTTTCTTCAACTACAATGCCCATTAACGTTCGAATAGATTCGTTAGGCATATTAAAAGTGAATAGGGAAGGAACTGGTTCGACTAATGTATGATTAAATTTAGTAAGCCATTGTAATGAATTGTTTTTGGGCTGACCTCCGGTAGTATAGATAATGGCATTTGCTTTGAAATTTTCAGCAGTACTGACTAATTCAAATGTATCATCTTCTAATTGAATAATATCATTAATTGGTGTTTGTAACTTTTGTTTGATACCAAGCCTTCTTGCTTCTGATAAAAAACAATCGATAATTGTTTGTGAACTATTTGATTTAGGGAAAATGCAATTATCAGAAAGTGTTTCTAGTTCGACTCCTCTTTTTTTAAACCATTCTATTGTTGAACGCGTGTTAAATTGTTCAAATGATTTGCGAAGATAATTAGCTCCTCTGGGATAATAGGTTATTAATTTTTTGTTGTCAAAACAAGCATGTGTAACATTGCATCTACCACCACCAGAAACTTTCACTTTTGAAAGCACTTTTGCCGATTTTTCATAAATAGTCACATCAGCACTTGGGAAATGTTCTTTAGCACTTAATGCTGCAAAAAATCCCGCTGCACCGCCGCCAATTATTGCTATTTTTTTCAATTTAATGTAATCTATAATTTAATTCCCATTTCGCCTTCTAAATTGGATATTATCCAAAGTTCATCTTTCAATGGAATGATTTGCTCAATTTTTATAGTTTTCAATTTAGTATCTAAAAAGATTCCTTTTTCTAATTCTCTATTTAATTCTTTCTCAATTGTTTTTTTGTTCGAAGCAAGATCTTTCGACAAGTCATAAACAGCAAATTCTCTGATTTTCGAAGTGATTAAATCATCAAAAAGCCAAGTCGCACTTTTTAGAAGTGTATTTTTAGTTTCGATATCAAAATCCATATCAGGGAATGAGATGATTTGTTTTTCTTTATTAAAAGTTGGAGTTCCTGCAAAATATAAAACACCTGATCGTTTTCCTGAAAAATGAACTTTGAAACTTAATTTATTTCCATTTGCTCCAAGAATTAATACGGAGTCTAAAATTATTTTTTCCTTTTTTAATGTAATTTCTTTACCGTTCAAGTTTTGAGCTAGGAGTGTATTGATCGATTTATATTTTCCTTGAATAACTAAATTGATTTGAAATCCTTTCTCTGCTGTAGCTGTATTTAATTCTGGTAAGGGTGGAAGTGATGCTTTTTTATCTTCAAGGCTAACTTTTGGATATGCATTAATAGATACGGTGATTTGTAATTTATCTTTAGAAAAGTTTGGTGGTGTAATTGCAAGACTGGTTGGTGATAAATGGAAAAAACCAATAGATGGAATTATAATTGGATTGTTTAATTCTTTCCAGATTTTTATCACTTCTTTTTTAAGGTCTGTTTGTTCAATTTTTTTATCAATATCAGCAGTAACTGCTTTAAGAGCTTTTTGCATTTCTTCTACCAATTTTTCTGTTGCGTCGTATTTAATAAATGTTACTTCACATTTATCTTCCGAAACAATTTCTTTTAAGGAAGTATTTGCATCAATTTTGTAATCTTTAGTGACTGATAATGCTGTAGCTGTTGAAACTTTTATTCTTCGCATAGGTTCATTGACACCACAACTTGCATAAATCCTTGGTACAATACAATTCTCTTTGCTCGAGAATATTCCAGTGCATGTGGGACAATAATTGATTTTTATTGCATATCTACCAGATAATTCCAAAAGTAATTGATTTTCTTTTCCGTTAAATTCTAGTGGATTACGTTCAAGTTGATAAGCAAAACTAATTCCTTCACATTGTTGTTTTTCATCAGCAAAATTTTTTGGTGTTTGTTTCTCTGCGTCTTTTAGAAATGGTTTCAGGTTTATTTCTATTGGGACACGAATCGAAGAAGGTTGCTGCTCGTATTGTATTTTATTTTCAGAGATAACAGGTTGTTTAGGTTTAATTGAACCACAACTAATTAAGAATAGAGATAAAAGTATAGTAAATAAAACTTTCATTGTAAAATTTGTAAACCTATTTAAAAGAGTGATTTAAATTCAATAAAAAAACTCTCCTTTCATTAAAGGAGAGTTTTACTAAAAGAAAATTGATATTAAGCTTTTACCAAAATACTATCAATCGCATGATTAAAAGTAGCGCTTGGTCTCATTGCTTTAGTAGTTAATTCAGGATTTGGGTAATAATATCCTCCGATATTAATTGCTCCTCCTTGTATATCATTTAATTCGCTTACAATTTTTGCTTCGTTAGCTGCTAATTCCGCAGCAACTCCTGAAAAAGCACTTCTTAAATCAGCATCTTCACAATTTGCTAGTTCTTGAGCCCAATATAATGCAATATAAAAATGGGAACCACGATTATCTAATTCTTTCGCACTTCTGGATGGAGATTTATCTTCTATTAATAACTTACCTGTCGCTTTATCTAATGTTTTGCCTAAAATAGCAGCTTTCGAATTAGTTGTTTTTTCTGCTAAATGTTCTAAAGAAACAGCTAAAGCTAAAAACTCTCCTAGAGAATCCCAACGTAAGTGGTTTTCTTCTAAAAATTGTTCAACATGTTTTGGAGCAGAACCTCCAGCTCCTGTTTCAAATAAACCACCACCATTCATTAATGGAACGATAGATAGCATTTTTGCACTTGTTCCAACTTCTAAAATTGGGTATAAGTCTGTTAAATAATCTCTTAAAACATTTCCTGTTACAGAGATGGTATCTTGACCAGCTTTAACTCTTTTGCTTGAGTAAATAGTTGCATCATAAGGAGACATTATTTGTATGTCTAATCCTGTTGTATCGTAATTTTTAAGATAGGTATTTACTTTAGCAATAATTTGTCTATCATGAGCTCTAGTTTCATCTAACCAAAATATTGCTGGACATCCAGTTGCTTTTGCTCTAGAAACCGCTAATTTAACCCAGTCTTGAATTGGAGCATCCTTAGTTTGACATGCTCTCCAGATATCGCCTGCTTCAACTTCACTTGACATTAATACTGTTCCGTTTGCATCAACTACTTTAACAATACCATTGTTCTTAATTTCAAATGTTTTGTCGTGTGATCCATATTCTTCTGCTTTTTGAGCCATCAATCCAACGTTTGAAACAGTACCCATTGTTCTTGGGTCAAAAGCACCATTTTCTTTACAGAAATTGATGATAGCATCATAAACACCAGCATAACTTGAATCAGGGATTACTACTAATGTGTCTTGTAATTTTCCTTCTTTGTTCCACATTTGTCCAGATGTACGAATCATTGCTGGAACGGAAGCATCAATAATTACATCAGAAGGAACGTGTAAATTCGTTATACCTTTATCCGAATTTACCATCGCTACAGATGGACCATTTGCAAAACAAGATTCAATCGTTGCCTCAATGTCTGCGTGACCTTTTACTTTATCTAATAAATCTGCTAAACCATTATTTACATTTACACCTAATGCTTGTAATTGATCAGCATGCTTTGTAAATACATCAGCAAAATATGCTTTTACGATATGACCAAAAATAACAGGATCAGAAACTTTCATCATCGTTGCTTTCATATGAACAGAAAACAAAATCCCGTTAGCTTTAGCATAAGCTACTTGTTCCAAAAGGAATTGGTTTAATGCTTTTACACTCATGTGAGTTGCATCAAGAATTTCCCCTGCTTTAATTGTAAGATTTCCTTTAAGTGTTTCTTTTGAACCATCTTTCCCTTCAAATTCTATAGAAACAGTTGTAGCATTTTCAAAAGTCACAGCTTGTTCGTTAGATCTGAAGTCTCCAGCTGTCATAGTAGCTACTTTAGTTTTGGAGTCTTTAGACCAAGCACCCATTGAATGCGGGTTTTGACGAGCATATTCTTTAACAGCTCCTGGTGCTCTTCTGTCAGAGTTTCCTTCACGGATCACTGGGTTTACGGCGCTACCTTTAATTTTATCATAAATTGCACGCGTAGATTTTTCTTCTTCAGTTTGTGGGTCTGTTGGAAAATCAGGAACATTTAATCCTGCAGTTTGTAACTCTTTTATTGCAGTAACTAATTGAGGAACGGAAGCACTAATGTTAGGTAATTTTATGATGTTTGCTTCTGGTAAATTAACTAATTCACCTAATTCAGCCAAAGAATCATTAACTTGTTGATCTTTATTTAAAGAATTTGGAAATCCAGCTAGAATTCGTGCAGCTAATGAAATGTCTCTTGTTTCAACATCTACTCCAGCTGTTGATAAATATGATTTTACGATAGGTAAAAATGAATACGTTGCTAATGCAGGTGCTTCATCAGTTAATGTGTAGATGATTTTTGAACTTTCCATAATGAATAATTTCTGTTATTAATTAAGTTGACAAAAAAAAGGTTTTCTTTTTGCAAACCAAAGTTAAAGCATAAAATTCAAAAAACAATAAATCAAATACTAAATAGATAAAAATGAAAAAAGGACTACATAAATTGTAATCCTTTAAAATATTTAAATTTTAAAACCTTTAATTTTTCAAATTGAAGTATTAAGAATCTATAAATAATTCTTTAACATTTTACTTCTTGAAGTATGTTTCATTCTTCGAATTGCTTTTTCTTTGATTTGACGAACACGTTCACGAGTTAAATCAAATCGATCACCAATCTCTTCTAGAGTTAATGGATGTTTACCATTTAAACCAAAATACAATCGAATTACTTCACCTTCACGAGATGTAAGAGTAGAAAGTGAACGCTCTATATCTTTTCTTAATGATTCTTTGACTAAATCTACATCAGGAGTGTCACTAAAATCGTTTGCTAATACATCATACATATTTGAAGAGCTCTCATCTCCCTCAGTTAATGGGGCATCCATAGATACATGTCTTCCATTAGATTGGAGTGATTGCTTAACGTCATTAACAGTTACACCTAACATTTCTGCTAATTCTTCAGCTGATGGTGGTCTTTCAAACTTTTGTTCTAGTTCAGAAAAAGCACGGTTAATTTTGTTTATAGTACCAATTTTATTTAATGGAAGACGAACAATTCGAGCTTGTTCAGCAAGAGCCTGTAATATTGCCTGTCTTATCCACCAAACAGCATAAGATATAAACTTAAAACCACGAGTTTCATCAAATCTTTCAGCTGCCTTAATCAAACCTACATTTCCTTCATTTATTAAATCTGGTAACGTCATTCCTTGGTTTTGGTATTGTTTTGCAACCGAAACAACAAATCTTAAATTTGCTCTTGTTAGTTTTTCTAATGCACGCCGGTCGCCATTTTTAATACGTTTTGCTAATTCAACTTCTTCCTCAGCCGATATCATTGCCTCGCGACTAATTTCTTGCAGGTATTTATCCAGAGAAGCAACTTCTCTATTTGTAACTTGCTTTACTATTTTTAACTGTCTCATGGCTTTTGGATTTTTTAGTGAATACTAAAAGAATTTTCATCCTTCTATTAAAGATAACAATAAAAATCCTAAATTGTAACAGATATATTAAAAAATAATATTTCCATAAAAGTTCATTAATAAGACAATTGTTTTCCTTTAAATTTGTTTTATCTTAATATCAATCATATTCTTTACTTTTGCTTGTAATTTTATTTTTCTATGAAAATTTTGATGGTTTGTTTGGGGAATATTTGTCGTTCTCCAATTGCAGATGGATTACTTCGAAAAAAAGTACTCGAACACGGTTTGGATGTTGATGTGGATTCTGCTGGAACTATAGCTTTACATCAAGGGAAAGCACCAGATAGTAGAATGATTGAAACTGCTCGTAAAAATGGTACTGATATAAGTATGTTACGCGCAAGACAATTTACTTCTCAAGATTTTGAAGACTTTGATTACATATTTGCAATGGATTTTTCTAATAAAAAAAACATTCTGTCGCTCGCGATAAATGATTCAGATCGATTAAAAGTCCATACCCTTTTGGGTGATTTGACTGATCAAGAAGAAGCAAGCGTTCCTGATCCGTATTATGGATACCAAAAAGATTTTGATCACGTTTATGAATTAGTTGATAAAGCTACCGATGTATTAATAGAAAAAATCAAATTAAACATACTGAAATAAACACCAATATTATTAAAAATTAAAACCTATAAATTATTAAAATCATGAGTCACGCAAAATTATATTTATTACCATCAACACTAGGTAGTGAAAGCACCAAAGCAGTTATTCCATCTGATGTTGCCACTATGGTTTCAGAGTTTAGATATTTTGCTGTTGAAGATATCAAAGCTGCACGACGTTATTTGCGTAAACTAGATCGTGAATTTCCAATTGATGATAGTACTTTTTTTATTTTAAAAAATAATACACCAGTTGAAGAGTTGTATGCTATGTTACGTCCTGTTAAAGATGGAAATAACCTAGCAGTAATTTCCGATGCTGGTTGTCCAGGAATTGCTGATCCTGGCGCTAACTTGGTTGCATTAGCTCATCAAGAAGGGGTTTGGGTTGCTCCATTAGTTGGTCCATCGTCTATTTTATTAGCTTTAATGGGGAGTGGGTTTAACGGACAAGAGTTTTCTTTTCATGGATATTTACCTAAAGATAGAAAGGATAGGGTAAGGAAATTAAGAGATTTCGAAGCTTCAGCTAGACGAACTGGTATTACCCATGTTTTTATGGATACTCCATTTAGAAATATGCACGTGTTAGATGATATGTTAAATGAATTATCCGATGATACACAAATCTGTATTGCATCTAATTTAACTACCTACGATGAAAATATACGTACGATGACTGCCAAAGCTTGGAGAGAAAATGCGTATGAACTTTCTAAAATTCCTACGATGTTTTTAATTGGTAAAACCAGATAATTTTTACTATGACAAAAATCTTCAAACATCTTACTTTTTATGTGTTCGTAGCAATTATTGCAGGGATATTATTAGGTCATTTTAATCCTTTGTTAGGTCAAAAAATGGAGTTAATTGGAAAAGGATTTATTTCAATTATTAAAGTGTTTGTAGGTCCAATTATTTTTTTAACTATTGTACTAGGAATTAGTTCGATGGGTGATTTGAAAAAAGTAGGTAGAATTGGCTTGAAATCATTAATTTATTTTGAACTGGTAACGACTTTTGCTTTGGGGTTAGGTGTTTTTCTTGCCGTTTACCTCGAACCAGGAAATATTGATAAAGCAACTTTAACCGTTTCAGATGCTACAAAATATACTTCTAGTGTAAATCAATCTTTTAGTTGGTTAAAATTTTTACAAGATAATTTTACCATACAAGTACTCATTTTTTCTATTCTTACAGGTGTGATCGTATCTAGAATTAAACAAAGGACTTATGTTGTAGAGCGATTAGATAAAGTTTCAAAGTTTGTTTTTAAACTTCTTAAATATGTAATGTATTTAGCTCCGTTAGGTGCTTTTGGTGGAATGGCTTTTGCTGTTGGAAAGTTTGGATTACACACGCTAATTCCTTTAGGTAAATTAGTAGGTAGTGTATATATGACGATGATTTTATTTGTCATTCTAGGTTTAGGAATGATTATGCGTTTTTATAAACTCAATATTTTTAAATTTTTACGATACATAAAAGAAGAATTATTAATTGTTTTAGGAACTTCTTCATCAGAAAGCGCTTTACCTAATCTTATGTTAAAATTAGAACAGTTGGGATGTAAAAAATCAGTAGTAGGTTTAGTTGTTCCAACTGGATACTCTTTTAATCTTGATGGTACATCAATTTATCTTTCAATGTCTGTAATATTCATTGCTCAACTTTATGGGGTTCATTTGTCCCTATCTGAAATGATGTTGATTATCGGTATTCTAATGTTAACATCAAAGGGGGCGGCAGGGGTTACTGGAAGTGGATTTGTTGTCCTTGCATCTACATTATCGTCTTTACATAAAATCCCTTTAGAAGGACTTGCTTTTTTATTAGGGGTGGATAAATTTTTAAGTGAAGCTAGGGCTATAACTAATATCATTGGAAATGGAGTCGCAACACTTGTTATTGCTAAAAGTGAAAAAGAATTTGATGAAGAGTTATATTATAACGAGATTGAAAACGCATAAAACGGTTGATAATTTATAATTTACTCAAATGAAAATAATTCATCTTTTAATATTTATGATTTCTATATGTAACCTGACTTCTGCTCAAACGGTAAGACATAGAGATCAGTATGGAGAGAAAATTTTCTTTATTGATGGAAATACCCTGCGAAGTAAAGATCAGTATGGTGCAAAGCTATTTTTTCAGGATGGGAATACGATCAAAAGAAGAGATGTATATGGTGAAAAAGTGTTTTTTTTCGATGGAAATACAATTCGTTACAAAGATAGTTATGGTGAAAAATTATTTTTTTTCGAAGGTAAAACTATCCGTTCTAAAGATCAATATGGAGAAAAACTTTATTTTATTGATGGTCAGACATTAAAGTATAAAGACGCTTATGGTGATAAAATTTATTATTTTGAAGGTATACCTGAAAAATGGGTAATTATCTGCTTGATTAAGTGATTTCTAAATTTACTTCTTAAAAGGTTAACTTTCAATTATTCGATGCCATTAAGTTAAAGTAAGTTTATAATTTTTTATTATATTTGATACTTTGTACTTTTTGAGAGAAGGAAAATTATGTGGAATTCATTAGCAAGTTTAATACTGAGAAACAGACTTTTTATCCTGTCTATTATTGCGATAATTACAGTTTTTCTTGGTTATTTTGCTTTTACAAGCCTAAAAGTTGATAATAAATACGGTAATACTTTACCAAAAGATAGTAAACCCCAAGCCGATTATTTAAAGTTTAAAGCACAATTTGGTGAAGATGGTTCTACTTTAGTTATAGCTATTCAATCGGACTCATTATACACTAGAAAAAATTTCATTAAATGGCATGACCTAGGGTATCAAATTTTACAATTTGAAGGTGTAGAAAGCGTTATTTCTGAAGCTACATTATATAAACTTTACAATAATAAAAATCGTAATAGATTTGAAATTACGAAGATATTTTCAGATTTAACTTTTCATGAAAAAACAATAGACTCCATCAAGAATGAAATTAAATTAAACCCTATTTACAATAAATTACTATACAATGACAACTCAAATGTTCACTTGATGTTGATCGGAATGGACGAAAAAGCTTTGATGGATAAAAAGAAGTCAAAAGTTGTATTTGAAATAGAAAAGTTAGCTGAATCGTATTCAAAATATTTTGGAAAACCTCATTTTGCAGGTTTACCACACATGCGGGTTGTTATTGGAAAAAGAATTGTAAATGAATTGTATATATTTCTTGCTCTTTCCATTTTAGCATCTTCAATTTTGTTATACATCTTTTTTAGATCATTTAGAGTTGTAATGCAATGTAATATTGTTGTTTTTGTTTCTGTAATATGGGCATTAGGAAGTATTGCTTTGTTTAATTTTCAGTTATCAATAATGATGGCGCTAATACCCCCGTTATTGATTGTTATTGGGGTTCCAAATTGTGTTTTTTTAGTGACAAGATACCATCAGGAATACGTATCACATTCAAATAAAATCAGAGCAATCTTTACGATGATTAGAAGAATTGGTTCGGTTACTTTTCTTACTAATTTAACTACAGCTATCGGTTTTTGTACTTTTACAAGCTCTGAAAAATTAGCTCAATTTGGAATAATTTCAAGTTTAAATATAATGGTAGTTTTTGCATTATCAATATGTATAATGCCGATTATCGCATCGTATTCTAAACCACCCAAGCCAAGACATCTTAAACATTTATATAGAGTTTATTCTCAAGGGTTTATTGAATATGTTGTTGTGATTGTAACAAAATATAGAAAATGGGTCTATATAGGTTCACTAGCAATGCTAATTGTAAGTATTTATGGTATGACTAAAATTACTGCAACTGGAAATGTTACAAGTGATTTACCCAAAGACGATCCCATTTTGTTGGATTTGAAATTTGTTGAGAAAAACTTTGGTGGCTCTATACCTTTTGAATTAACTGTAAATTATAAGGAAAAAGGACGGTTGTTCTCAAACAAAACATTAGAAAAAATTGAAACAGTTCAAGAAATTTTTAGAAAAGATACACTGTTTTCCAAGAGTTTGTCAATTGTTGATTTCATTAAGTCAATTAATATGGCTTATTATAACAATGATTCTTCACAATACAAATTAATATCTAACAGAGATAAATTAAGATTAAAAAGATATTATGACGAATCAGACTTAAGTAGTGTTAATGGAGGTAATTTATCTTTAAAAGAATTAGTTGATACAGCTAATACTACACTTCGAATTAGACTGCAAATGAAAGATTTAGGTTCTTATCGTGTATCGAAAAAAGTAGATTACTTAAAACTTAAAGTAGATGAGATTTTAAATCCTGATAAAAAAAGGGTAGAGAAATTATATTCACAAATTTTGAAGGGTAAAAAAGACAAAATAGATACTTTACTAAATGAATATTCATGGATATATAATAATGTAACTTCCATTTTATCAGAAGGTGATCAAACAATGCAAATGAATTTTGATTTAGATCCATCTAAAATTGATCCTTATAAATTGAAGCCCTATTTTACTCAAATTTTAAGAAAAGCAATCGATAAGGAATTCTATGAAGCAACGTTTACTGGAACTTCAGTAGTAGTTTCAGAAGGTACTAAATATCTTTTCATTAATTTAGTTCAAAGCTTAATATTTGCTATTTTTTCAATTGCATTGTTAATGGCATTTTTGTTTAGATCGTTGAGAATTATTATGATTTCAATGATTCCAAACATCATCCCTTTATTATTTACAGCGGGAATAATGGGGTATTTTCAAATTCCATTAAAGCCATCTACATTATTAGTTTTTGGTATTGCTTTAGGTATTACTGTTGATAATGCAATTTTGTTTTTAGCTAAATATAGGCAGGAATTAAAGCTTCACATGTGGGATATTAAATATTCTATTTTATTATCTTTAAGAGAGACAGGTCTTGGAATTTTTTATACTTCAGTGATTCTATTCTTTGGTTTTATTATGTTTGTTTTTTCACAATTTGGTGGTACTAAAGGATTAGGTCTATTAGTTTCTATTACCATTTTAGTTGGTATGGTAACAAATCTAATTGTTTTACCATCTTTATTACTTTCTTTGGAGAGGAAGGTGACTACCAAATCATTTAAAGAACCGTTTTTTGATATTTATGATGAGGAAATGGATTTTGATATGTCAAAATTGAAATTGGAAAGCGATAAAAGTGATTCCGAATTATAATCTATTGGAATCTATCAAAAATAATAATTGATGAATTATTCTTTCATATTTCATAAAAATCCGAATTTCTTTCTCTACGTAATAGAGCGAATTGTGTTTTTATTCTGATATTTGCAACTTATTAAAAATCAAATGAAGAATTATCAATTTGTTTCTCTTGTGTTTCTTTTTTTATTCCATATAACAGGAATATCACAAATTGAAGTTCCTTTTTATGTTAAAACCGCTAATTACCACACAAAAAAATACGAATCAGGTATTTCTGTAAAAGCTTATCAAGATGATAAAATTGTAAGAAATTTATCGTCTGATAACAAAGGAGATGTCGTATTATATTTACCTATAGGTGCTAAATATCGAATTGAAATATCAAAGCAAGGTAAAATAACTCGTTTTGTAAATGTTGATTATTCTAAATTAAAAGATACTATTAAAGAAGAAGATGCTGACCCACGTGGTGAAGTAGAAATGTCTTTGTTTGATGATTTACCCGGAATAGATTATAGTTTTGTTTTAGATAATCCAGCTACAAATTTCACATATGACCCTAATATTGGTGTTTTTTTTGATGAGCAATTAGCTCAAAAAACGATTAAAGAAGTTGATCGTTTATTAAATGTCATTCAAAAAGCAAAAATCGAGAATCAAAGGCTAGCTGAAGAAAAAATTCAGTTATCTAAAGAGCAGGAAGTAGCATATGAAGCTAAAATTAGAACAGATGAAATTATAGCAAGGGCTGAAGCTGAAGCTCTTAATAGATCAAAGCTTGAAAGTTCTCAAAAAAATATTGAGCCAAAAGTGAAAAATGAAGTCGCTGACAAAAAAGCGGATTCAGTAGCAGTAATTAGACAAGCTGAATTAAACAAAAAAGCTGAAGATAGGAAGGCTGATTCAATTTCAGATGTAAAACAAGCTGAAATTGCTAAAATTGAAGAAATTGCGCGTAAAAAAATACAAGCAGAACTAGCTAGAAAAAAAGCGGAAGCAGATTCATTAGCAGCAATTCGACAAGCAGAGATAAATCTTAAGAAATCCTTAGCAGATAGCTTATCAGCCCTTCGACAAGCTCAGGAGTTAGAAGCTCGTATAAAAGCAGAAGCGGATAGTTTAGCGGAAGTAGCTCGTAAGAAAGTTGAAGCGGATAGTATAGCAGAATTAGCTCGTAAAAAGGCAGAAGCAGATAGTTTAGCGGAAGTCGCTCGTAA
>CANHVK010000012.1 GCA_947464135.1 Flavobacteriia bacterium
ATTCCTAAATCAGCACACAACTTAGCCTTATTGTAATTACCCTGAATCAGGTAATGATCAATAATTGACTCAAAAGTATCACTATCCATAAATCCAAGTGACTCACCTTTAAGGGAATTCTCAAATCTAATTAAATCTTCTTTGAAACTTTCATCGAAAAAATGTTCGTCTTCATTTTCAAACATATGCCTACCTTTTAGGATTTTTATAAAAGTAAACCGAAATAAGTTGTTATCAAAAAAAAAGTCTTACAAGTTATAAACCATATAAAACAAAAAAGGTGCTACTATATAGTAACACCTTATGTTATTGAGTTCTGAACTTTATTATTTTCCAGATCTTTTACGTTCTGTTTCTTTTAACAAAATTTTACGAATACGTAAGTTTTCAGGTGTTACCTCAACATATTCATCACCTTGAATATATTCCAAACATTCTTCTAAACTGAATTTTACTGGTGGGATAAGTTTTACTTTATCATCATTACCAGAAGAACGCATGTTTGTCATTTTTTTCGTTTTAGTAACGTTAACAACCATATCTCCAGCTCTTGAATTTTCTCCAATTACCTGTCCTTCGTAAATATTCTCATTTGGATGAATGAAGAATCTACCTCTTTCTTGTAGGTTATTGATTGAGAAAGGAATTGAAGTACCTTGTTCCATTGAAATTAATGATCCATTTTGACGTCCTGGAATTTCACCTTTGTATGGTTGATATTCTAAGAAACGGTGACTCATAATTGCTTCACCAGCTGTTTGTGTCAACAAATAATTTCTTAGACCAATAATACCTCTTGAAGGAATTTGGAATTGGATAGTCATACGAGTTCCTTTTGGCTCCATATTCGTCATTTCCCCTTTTCTTTTAGTAACAGCTTCAACAGCAGTTCCACTAAATTCTTCAGGTAAGTCAATTGTTAATTCTTCAACAGGTTCGCATTTAACACCATCAATCTCTCTAATGATAACTTGCGGCTGTCCTACTTGTAACTCATATCCTTCACGACGCATAGTTTCAATCAATACAGATAAATGTAATACACCTCTACCAGCTACCAACCATTTGTCCGCTTTGTCAGTACTTGAAACACGCATAGCTAAATTTTTCTCAAGCTCTTTAGTTAATCGCTCTTGAATATGACGTGAAGTAACTTTTTTACCTTCTTTTCCAAAGAATGGAGAATCATTGATTGAAAACAACATATTCATCGTTGGCTCATCAATTGAAATAGAATCTAAAGGCTCAGGATTTTCAGCATCACAAATTACATCACCGATTTCAAAACCTTCGATACCAGTTAAAGCACAGATATCACCAGCTTGAATTTGAGCTACTTTTACACGTTCAATCCCTTCAAACACGAACATCTCTTTGATTTTGTGTTTTTCTTGAGTTCCATCTCTTTTAGCTAAAATAATATTTTGACCTTCTTTCAATTCACCTCTATGTAAACGTCCGATAGCTATACGACCTACAAAGGTTGAGAAATCCAAAGATGTAATCAACATTTGCGTATTTCCTTCATCAATTTTTTTAGGTGGGAAATAATCAAGGATTCTATCTAATAATGGTGTAATTGAATCTGTTGGTTTTTTCCAATCATCAGACATCCAACCATTTTTAGCTGAACCGTAAACTGTAGCAAAATCTAACTGATTATCATTTGCATCCAATTCGAACATTAAGTCAAATACTTTCTCGTGAACCTCCTCAGGTGTACAATTTTCTTTGTCTACTTTATTAATTACTAATAAAGGTTTCAAACCTAATGCAAGTGCTTTACCCAATACAAAACGTGTTTGTGGCATAGGACCTTCAAAAGCATCAACTAAAAGACAAACACCATCAGCCATGTTCAAAACACGCTCAACCTCACCACCAAAATCGGCGTGACCTGGAGTGTCAATAATATTAATCTTTGTTCCTTTATATAATACAGAAACATTTTTAGAAACGATGGTAATCCCTCTTTCACGCTCCAAATCGTTGTTATCCATAAACAACTCTCCTTTTGGTTTTTCGTGTTTTTGAGCATCTGTTCCTGCTTCAATCATTCTATCTACCAAGGTAGTCTTACCGTGGTCAACGTGTGCAATAATTGCGATATTCCTAATTTCCATTTTTTATTTAATTATTTCTACCGTACGAATTTCTACTTCTTGGTCTGCTAGAGCCCCCTCTTTCACGGTCTCTATCACCACCATTTCTTGATCCAAATCCTCCTCCATCTCTGTTTCGGTCACCAAAACCACTTCCTCCTCTTCTCTCACCACCACGATCATTTCTATCTCTACTTCCACTGAATCCTCTATCTCTGTCACCTCCACCGCTTCTTCTCTCAGCTTTTTTCTTCGTGATTTCTACAGAAACTCTATTTCCTTCATAGTTAGCACCATTAACAGCTTTAAGAATTGCTTCTGTATGACTATTATCTGCTTCAAAGAAACTGAAAGAAGGCATTACATCTATTTTACCAACGCTAGAAGAAGTTAACCCTGCTTCATCACATATTAAACGTAATAATCCACCTGGATTCAAACCATCTCTTTTTCCGATGCTAACAAAGAAACGTGTTCTGTTGCTATCATCTCTATCAAAACGTTCTCTTCTTTCTCCACCTCTTTCGCGATCTCTGTCTCTATCCCCTCTTTCGCTTCTTTCACCACGATCTCTTCTATCTCTAGATTCAGAAACATTTAAATCCTGAGCTTTACTATAGTATTCAACAAAACGATTGAATTCAACTGATATAAACTTTTTGATCACTTCTTCTTTAGAAAGGTGTTCAAAATCACTCATGATCTTAGGTAAGAACTCTTCAATATCTTTTTCTTTAACCTCAGTATCTTTTACTTTGTTAATTAAACTAGCTAATTGAATTGCACAAATTTCATTTGCACTTGGAACTACACCAAGCGTAAAATTAGTACGCATTTGACGCTCAATCGCTTTGATTTTGTAGTGTTCTTTTAAGTTGATTAAAACCAAAGATTCACCTTTTTTACCAGCACGAGCAGTTCTACCACTTCTGTGTGTGTAATTTTCAATATCGTCAGGTAATTGATAATTAATTACGTGCGTAATATTATCAACATCAATACCACGTGCAGCAACGTCAGTAGCAACTAACAACTGAACTGTACGCTCTCTAAAACGTTTCATCACATTATCACGTTGAGCTTGAGAAAGATCACCATGCAATGGCTCTGCGTTATAACCGTCTTTACTTAAATTTTCTGCAACATGTTGTGTTTCATGTCTTGTACGACAGAAAACTAATCCAAAAATTTCAGGATTTACATCAATCAAACGTTTCAAAGCAGCATATCTATCTTTTTCACGAACTGTGTAATAAATGTGCTCGATGTTTACATTTCCTTGATTTTTGTGTCCAATAGAAACTTCTAATGGATTCGTCATATAATTTTTTGCAATATCAGCCACTTCTTTTGGCATTGTTGCAGAGAATAACCATACGTTTTTTTCGTCAGGAGTTTGATCTAAAATTGAGTCAATATCCTCTTTGAATCCCATGTTTAACATTTCATCTGCTTCATCAAGCACAACAAAACGAACATCTTGAAGTTTTACAGCACGTCTTTGAATTAAATCCACCAAACGACCTGGAGTTGCTACGATAATCGTTGCTCCTTGTTTGATTTGAGTTATTTGACGACGGATGTCTGTACCACCATACACCGCTACAACAGCAGTTTTACGATCGTATTTCGCATAATTTTCAAGATCTTTTGAAATTTGAAGACACAATTCTCTTGTTGGACAAATTACCAACCCTTGTGTTAAATCGTACTGATCTTGAATGTTGTTTACTAATGGCAAGCCGAATGCTGCCGTTTTTCCCGTTCCTGTTTGAGCTAAACCAACTAAATCGCTATCACTTTTTAATAAGTGTGGAATTGCCGACTGTTGGATAGGTGTTGGTGCTTCGAACCCCAAATCGTTTATCGACTGAAGCACCTCTTCCCTAAGCCCTAGTTCGCTAAAGGTCATAAATAATAATTAAAATTAAGTTACAAAGATAGTGTGAAATAAGGAGAATTCTAAAAAATAATTTTCACGCCCCTCATTTAATTAAAAATTTAACCTATTCGTAACGATTTTAAAACATCAATCGCTATTTGAATTTGATTATCAGATATATCTAAATGAGTAACAAACCGAATTGCAGTCGGACCAAAAGCATTACATAATATATCTTTTTCTTTTAACGATTGAATGATTGTAGGTTGTAGAGACGGATTCATCAATTCAATGATCACAATATTCGTTTGAATTGGATACACTTCCTTAATCCATTCTAAATCTTTAATTGAATCTCCTAAATAAGACGCTTTTAAATGATCTTCCTTCAACCTATCCACATTATGTTGCAGAGCAAATAAACCTGCCGCTGCAATATACCCTGCCTGCCTCATTCCTCCACCCATAGATTTTCTAATTCTACGCGCTTGTTTAATATGATCTTTCTTACCAATTAATAACGAACCTATTGGAGCTCCCAACCCTTTAGACAAACAAAGAGAGATAGTATCAAATTGACTAGCGTATTCTTTGGGTACAATTCCATTTACTGTTAATGCATTCATCATTCGAGCACCATCTAAATGCATCGGCAAACCGACTGACTTACAATAATTAGCAATCTCTTTAATGTCATTAAAGTCATAGACCGCACCACCACCTTTATTTGCAGTATCTTCTAAGCTCACCAATTGTGTTAAAGGTAAATGTATATCATCAGGATTTACTGCATATTTTACTTGATTTACATTGATTCTACCATAATTCCCATCTATTAATTTCACAGATGCACCAGAATTTTTGGCAATTCCTCCTCCCTCATACCTATATATATGACTATCAGCATGACAAATGACTTCTCCTCCTGGCTTTAAATTTAATTGAATTCCTATTTGATTGGATTGAGTTCCAGATGTGCAAAATAATGCTGCTTCTTTACCAAAATACTCACTCGCAAATTTTTCAAGTGCAGAGACAGTAGGATCTTCACCATAAACATCATCTCCTACTTCCGCTTGAAACATATAATCAAGCATTTCTTTTGATGGTTTTGTTACTGTATCACTTCTAAAATCAATTTTCATATTCAAACTCTTTGGGTCAAAAATAAATCTTTTAACTTGGTTAGCAAAACCAAAAAAAGTAATCGTTTTTTTAAGTTAGAAATAATTCAAAGAAACTTTAATAGTTATATTTGTCAAGCAAAATTAGATTAACAAATTAATATTCTTGATATGGCAACAATCGCTGCAAATAATCCTGCTCTAACCACTTGGGTAAATGTACCTGCTGGTTCAGACTTTCCAATTCAAAACTTACCTTTCGGTGTTTTTAAAACTTCTTCTCTTTCTTCAAGAGTTGGAGTTAGAATTGGGGATCATGTATTAGACCTTAAAACGTTACATGTTCTTGGTTATTTAGACGACTTACATTTTTCGTTAGAAGATTTCGATACAGATTGTTTGAACCATTTAATGTCAAAAGGAAAGTTAGGCACGAGAGAGTTAAGAAATCGCATCTCATCTTTATTAGATTCAAATAATCAAGAATTACAACAAAACAAACATCACGCTGAGCAAGTTTTGATTCCTAATAAAAGTGTTATCATGCAAATGCCTGTAAAAATTGGTGACTATACTGATTTTTACTCGAGTCGTGAACATGCTACCAACGTAGGGACAATGTTCAGAGATCCAAATAATGCTTTGTTACCGAACTGGCTTTGGATTCCTGTAGGTTATCATGGAAGAGCTAGTTCAGTTATTTTATCAGGTGTTGATATTCATAGACCGAAAGGACAAATAAAACCAGATCCTAATCAAGATCCTATTTATGCACCTTGTAGAAATTTAGATTTTGAATTAGAAACAGCTTTTATTACGTATGAAGGAAAACCGTTAGGTGATTCAATTTCTCCAGATGAAGCAGAAGATTTCATTTTTGGAATGGTTTTATTTAATGACTGGTCTGCACGTGATATTCAAACTTGGGAATATGTTCCATTAGGACCATTCTTAGCAAAAAACTTTGCTTCAAGTATATCTGCATGGGTAGTAACAATGGATGCTTTACAACCTTATAAAGTTTCAGGACCAGAGCAAGATCCTAAAGTGTTATCTTACCTTGAATTTTCAGGAGATAAAAGCTATGACATCAATCTTGAAGTATTGATTCAACCAGAAAATGGTACTGAAAATTTGATTTGTGAGTCAAATTTAAAATATATGTATTGGAATATGTCTCAACAATTGGCACACCACACAGTAAACGGATGTAATGTACGTTGTGGAGACTTAATGGGTTCTGGAACTATTTCTGGACCAACACCAAACTCATATGGTTCAATGTTAGAATTAGCATGGAAAGGAACTAAACCATTACAAATGAATGACGGTACAGAACGCAAATTCATTTTAGATAATGATACTGTTATCATGAGAGGTTATTGTGAGAATGAAGGTGTTCGAATTGGCTTTGGTGAAGTAAAAGCAAAAGTTTTACCAGCTAAATAATTTAAAATACTATTTTTGAATTGTCCTTTCTTCGGGGAGGACATTTTTTATTTATAATAATTTCATTTTTTTTGCTATCTTAATTAGCGAATTAAACCTTACTAAAACTTAAACCTATGTCAAACGTACCGGAAGGAATTGATTTAGAAAAAGAAAGAAAAGAAATATTAAACGCATTCAAAGCATTATTAAAGAATGCCAACAACTTATCAAAAGAAGACCAAAAAATGGTTCGTAAAGCTTTTGATGTAGCTGTTGAAGCACATAAAGACATGCGTCGTAAATCGGGTGAACCTTATATTTATCATCCGATTGCTGTTGCGCGTATTGTTTCAGAAGAGATGGGACTTGGGGCAACAAGTATTACTTGTGCGTTACTTCATGATACTGTAGAAGATACATATATTACCTTAGAAGATATTGAAGAATTATTTGGTAGTAAATCACGAAGAATTATTGATGGATTAACGAAAATTCCTGAAATTTTTGATGAAAACTCTTCTATACAGGCAGAGAATTTCCGTAAAATGATCCTAACCATTTCAGATGATATTCGTGTTGTTTTAATCAAATTAGCTGACCGTCTTCACAACATGCGTACTCTTGGAAGTATGCGTGCAGACAAGCGTTTAAAAATTGCATCAGAGACAAAATTCTTATATGCTCCATTAGCACATAGATTGGGGCTACATTCAATTAAAAGTGAGTTAGAAGATTTAGGTTTTTTACATTCAGACCCGGAGAACTACCACATGATTGAAAGCAAATTGAAATCAACAAAAGAATCTAGAAATAGATTTATCAAAACTTTTGTTGAGCCTATAAAAGAAGCACTAAATCATGAAGGATATGTCTTTGACGTAAAAGCAAGAACAAAATCTATTTCTTCTATTTGGAGAAAAATGCAAACAAAAAGTGTTCCTTTTGAAGAAGTATATGATTTATTTGCTGTTCGAATCATTGTAGACACACCTGTAGAATTAGAAAAACCAGATTGTTGGAGAATTTACAGTATTGTTACTGATTTCTATCAACCTAGCCCTGAACGATTAAGAGACTGGATTTCAACACCAAGAGCAAATGGATATGAGTCATTACATACGACTGTAATGTCAAACCAAGGAAAATGGGTTGAAGTACAGATACGTTCTAAACGAATGGATGAAATTGCTGAAAAAGGATTAGCTGCTCACTACAAATACAAAGAAAATTCTGGTGAATCAGAAGTTTCAAAATTTGACAGATGGATTGCTGAGATTAGGGATTTAATGGAGAATCACAACTTGACAGCAATGGATTTTGTGAATGAATTCAAAATGAATTTGTTTACAGATGAAATTTATGTGTTTACTCCTAAAGGTCAACTTAGAGTATTACCAGTAGGTGCTACTATTCTTGATTTTGCCTATGACATTCATACAGGAGTGGGTAATAAATGTATTGGAGCAAAAGTAAATACACAATTGGTTCCCTTAAGTTATCAACTACACAATGGCGATCAGGTTGAAATTATTACATCAGAAAAGCAAAAACCAACCGAAGAATGGTTAGGATTTGTTTTTTCAGCTAGAGCAAAACAAAAAATTCGCGGTGCATTAAACGAACAGAAGAAAGCAATTGCTCAAGATGGTAAGGAAATATTAGAAAGAAAATTAAAACAATTCAACTTAAACAACAATAAGGAGAATATTCACTTAATTGAACGATATTTTGGAGCAAATACATTAACAGATTTATACATTAGAATTGCTAAAGTAAAAATTGACTTAAATAAATTACGTGAGTTGGATGACCAAGATGGTAATTTAATCATTGATAAAAAATTTCTTTCATCAAAATCATCTGATAAACGTTCTGAAAGTAACGATTACCACAAACGTACCATTGAATTTGATGAACAATATAAAGAACATACTTATAAACTCGCAAAATGTTGTAATCCAATTCCTGGAGATCCGATTTTTGGATATTTAGCTAATAATAACGAGATCAAAATTCATAGGAACAATTGTCCGAATGCTGAACATATGAATTCTAAAATGGCATTCAGATGTATTAAGGCAACATGGACAAATACTGAGCTAGTAGAACACTTAGCTTCACTTAGACTTTTGGGTATTGACGGTGTAGGTATAGTAAATAGAATCACTGAAATTATTTCGAAACAACTGAATGTTGATATGAAATCTATATCCTTCGAAGCGAATGATGGAATATTTGAGGGATTAATTAAAGTTATGGTTTACGACACAGAACATTTGGATGCTTTAACGAAACAATTCGAACAAATCGATGGAGTTGAAAGAATTGAACGCTGGGATTTTGAAGACAGTGAAGTAATTCACGCTAAAGATTAAGCACTTTTCAACAGATGTTGATAAAGAAATGTTTTCATAAAAAAGTGAGAAATAAAAAAAATATTATTTTTGTCTTTTAAGAATAGGATGCAACAAGAAGATTTACAAGAAACTGTAAAAAACATATTTTCAGCTTATTTGGAGCAACATAGCCATCGTAAAACCCCTGAAAGGTTTGCTATACTTGCTGAAATCTATGCTTATCCGGGACACTTTGATATTGAGTCTTTATACAACAAGATGAAAAATCAAAATTATCGTGTATCCAGAGCTACTCTTTACAATACCATTGAATTATTATTAGCTTGCAATCTAGTTCGTAAGCATCAATTTGGAAAAAATATTGCACAATTTGAAAAATCACATGGTTCGAAACAACACGACCATGTGATTTTAACAGATTCAGGTGAAGTAATTGAGTTTTGTGATCCGCGCATCCAACACATCAAAGCAACAATAGAAGATGTTTTCGGTGTGAATATTCATCATCACTCATTATATTTCTACGGAGAGAAGAAAAAACCTGTTAATTCTTAAGAAGTATGAATTTATTATTTTCAGAAAACATAGATGGTCAAACAGTTACTTTTGAATTAGAAGGTAAAATTGTTTCTGATATTGACACAACAAACTTAATTGAACAACTACAAAAAAGAGTTGAAGGCGCAGAAAAAACAATCATTTTTAACCTATCAAAATTAAATCACATTACGAGTACTGGGTTAAACTTCTTTGTGAGAGCATTGACAAGGACTAGAAATAACGAGAAAAATTTAATCCTTAACAACTTACAGCCAAGTGTTGCAAAATTGTTTCAAATATCAAAATTAAACGAAATATTCACGATTTCATCTGATTCAAAAATAGATGAAACGCATAAAAATAACTAGTATGAAGGTAGACGTATTATTAGGTCTTCAATGGGGAGATGAAGGTAAAGGAAAAATTGTTGATGTACTAACCCCACAATATAATATTATTGCACGATTTCAAGGTGGTCCAAATGCAGGACATACTTTAGAATTTGAAGGAATTAAACACGTTCTTCATACGATACCATCAGGTATATTTCACGGCGATGTTACAAACATAATCGGAAACGGAGTAGTAATTGATCCAGTGGTTTTTCAAAAAGAAATTGAAAAATTAGCTCCATTTAGTATGGACATTCGTAAAAATCTTTTGATTTCTAAAAAAGCACATTTAATTTTACCAACTCACCGTTTGTTAGACGCTGCATCAGAAGCGGCAAAGGGAACTAACAAAATCGGATCTACATTGAAAGGTATTGGCCCTACATATATGGACAAAACTGGTAGAAATGGTTTACGTGTAGGAGATATTTTTTCACCAAAATTCCAAGAAAAATATAACCAATTAGTTGAAAAACACCTTGGAATTTTAAAACACCACGAAGATTTCGAATATAATCTTTCTGAAATGGAACAACCGTTTTTTGAAGGTATTGAATTGATTCGTTCATTTACATGTATTGATAGTGAACAATATATCAATTCAGCACTTAAAAATGGAGAAAAAATATTAGCTGAAGGTGCACAGGGAACGATGTTAGATATTGATTTTGGTACTTATCCATTTGTTACATCATCCAATACTGTTACAGCTGGTACTTGTACAGGTTTAGGTATTGCTCCTACAAAAATTGGATCTGTTATTGGTATTTTCAAAGCATATTGTACACGTGTTGGAAGTGGACCCTTCCCTACTGAATTGCATTGTGAAGATGGAGAAAAAATCAGAAAAGAAGGGAATGAATTTGGTTCTACTACAGGAAGACCAAGAAGATGTGGTTGGATTGATTTACCTGCATTGAAATACGCAATTATGATAAATGGCGTAAGTGAATTAGCAATGATGAAAGCTGATGTTCTTGGTATTTTTGATTCAATCAAAGTTTGTACTCATTATGAAATTAATGGAGAATTGGTTGACTTTTTACCATTCGATATAGATGGATTAGAAATCAAACCAATATATTCAGAATTAAAGGGTTGGAATTGTGATTTAACACAATTAGATTCTATAGACAATGCACCACAAGCTCTTAAAGATTATATTACCTATTTGGAAACTGCTTTAGAAGTTCCAATTACGACCGTTTCTGTCGGACCAGATAGAAAACAAACTCTGTCAAATAGAAAATAATTGTTTCTTAAAAAGTTACATATGATATACACAGCGCTTTTGATAAGCGCTGTTTTTATATTTAATAATCCTTTGTATTCACAAGATTTAATGGAGTTGAAGCCAGGTGCAGATAAACTTACATTTAATAGAAATACAGGGGAACATAAACTCGTTGGAAATATTCATATTTTATATCAACGAAATGAAATTTACTGTGATTCTGCTTCCTATTTTAAGGGAGTAAACTTACTGAAGTTATATGGTAATGTGCATCTATCTAAAAATGATACATTGAACCTATACTGTGATTCTATGCATTACAATGGTATTTCACAAATTGGTAAGTTATGGGGGCACGTGAAAGTTAGAGATCGAGAATTTAAAATTACTACGGACACATTAACCTTTGATTCAAAAAAAGATATTGCTACCTTTTTCAATGGGGGTAAGATTGAAAATATAAAACGAAAAGAAGAAATCACTAGTCTTTGCGGTTACTTCTATCCAAAATCTAAAAATATATCTCTAAGTAAAATTGTAAACTATACAAGTTCAAAGACAAAAATGCAAACCGATACGTTACGTTTTCAATACAACACAAAACGTATTTATTTTTTCAGTCCAACACATATTCAACAAACAGATAAAACAAAAATATACTGTGAAAGCGGATGGATGAATTCAGAAACTGAAGAATTTTTCATTCATAAAAATGCAGTTATTACCAAACCACAAAAAACATTGGCAGCAGACACACTCTATGCATTTGAAGCGAAAGGATTGTCCGGAGCTTATGGACACATTAGATATGAAGATTCTGACAAAGGTGTTTCATTTGAAGGAAACAAATTATTTTATTCTAAAAAAGAAAAAAGAAGCTACTTAACAAAACAACCCTTTATCAGCTACAAACTTAAAACAGATACACTTTATGTAAAAGCAGATACTTTGTTTTTATTTCACGATTCATTAGATGAAATCGATTATGTAAAAGGGTATCATCAAGGAAAGATATACAGTACAAATCTTCAAGGTATAAGTGACAGTATTTACTATTCTAAAAAGAATAAAGTTTTAACATTATACAAATCCCCCTATTTATGGAATAAAAATGCCCAAATTAATGGAAAAGTGATTCATTTATATATCAAGGATAGTATTTTGGATCATACGGAAATCATAGACAAAGCTGTTACAATCACAGAGGTAGATAGTGGTAAATATTACAATCAAATTGGCGGTAGAACCATGTTTGCTTATTTTGATCTAAATAATGATTTGAAAAAAATTGATGTTCAAGGAAATGCTCAAACTATATATTATCCAGAAGAGACAAACTCTAAAGATTCTATAATTGAAATTACGCGAAAAGGGATGGTTCGACTTTACTCGAGTAAAATAAATGTATATTTAGATAGTGGAGAATTCAAAAAAGTAATCTATGCAGATCAAGCTGATGGAATTATGTATCCAATGGAAAAAATTAATGCTGAAGAACAATATGTTGTAAATTTCAGTTGGAAACCTTTGTTGAGACCAAAAAACAAAAAAGATTTCTTTAAAAAGCCAACGCAGTTAGCATTACCTAAAAATGAAATTAAAAAAATTCGTAATTCAAAAAGAAGAAAAAATTAGTCTATATTCTTTTCTATGTAATCAATTAAACAATGAATTACTTTAATATGAATTTCTTGAGCTCTATCAGCAAATGGAGAATGCGGAGCTCGAATTTCAACATCACAAGTACTTTTCATCTTACCACCATCTTTGCCTGTTAGTCCTATGACTTTCATTCCTTTGCTTTTAGCAACATCAATCGCATTTAATACATTTGCAGAATTCCCTGAAGTAGAGATGGCTAATAAGATATCACCTTCAGTTCCAAATGCTTCTAAAAATCTAGAAAATACAAACTCATACCCATAATCATTCGATACACATGACATGTGGCTTTGATCTGCAATCGCTAAGGCTGGAATAGCTTTTCTATCTCCTCTGTAGCGACCAGTTAATTCTTCTGCAAAATGCATTGCATCACACATAGATCCGCCATTTCCACATGCATAGATTTTATTTCCCTTATTAAGAGATTCTACGATGATTTTTCCTGCATTTTCAATTTTGTTAAAATTTTCTTCTGTTGAAAATTGAACTAAAATCTTACCAGCTTCTATGAAATGAGATGCGATCCCCATATGTATTTATTTAAATGCTTTAAGTGATAAAGTTAAATAATTATAATCAATTATCTCGATTTTAATGAAACTTGCTATCTTTGAATCATAGAATAAATCTATAAACGATTAATTTAAATTCTTTCACCAAGTGAAAAAACATATAAAATCCATTTTCGTATTATCCCTTGTGCTTTTTGTTAATACGGTTGCAATTTCTCAGGAAGCAGATTGTTTAAAAAAATTAGAGCATTCATTTTCATTAAGAGGAAGCTACACAGTAGAAGATGCAATTCATAAAAATGTGATTGTAGTACAATTATCTCAAACAGGAAATTCTTGTTTTAACGGAAAGGCACGTGTAGAAAATGGTACGATTGTTTCTATTTTTATGGAATTAGAAGATAGCACATTTGCACTTTTAGATAAAAAATTCACAAACGAAAAAAAATCAGCACCGATTATTCAAAATGGAATTTCGGAATTAATTATCTGTGAAGATGGAGAAAAATATAGAGTAGTTTTCATTGATAAACTCAAACCAAAATCCAAAGGATATAAAGAAGCGGTTATACCGGAAGACCTTTAAAATAATTTTGAATTATGAATGTTTAATGATAAATATTCAATTATAATTCATAATTAATAAACCCTCTTGGTGCTTTTGATTTAATCTCAATTGCTTTTTTGGTAATTGGATGAATAAATTCAACACGATAAAAATGTAATCCTAAACGACCAAGCGGATTTGATTTTGCTCCATATTTTTTATCACCAACAATCGGATGACCAATCTCTTGTAATTGAACCCGAATTTGATTCTTTACATTTGTTTTTTGAGCAACTTCTAACATCGATGAATTTTTTCGATTTGCAACAGTAACATATTCAGTTATTGCTTCATTACCATAGGTTTGATTTTTTGAAGCATGCACCTTCATTGCTTTACTTTCTCGTAGATAAGAAGTAATCTCTCCATCTTTTGGATTAACTACACCTTCTACGATAGCTAGAAATGAAGAGTTCTTCATAATATCTCCCCAAGACTTAACCATCAACGTTTTAACATCCATAGATTTAGCAAAAATAACTATACCTGATGTATCACGATCTAAACGATTCACCAAATACAATAATTTCCCCGGATTTTTAGCTTTATATTGAGTACTAACATAAGTCGATAATGTTTTTAATTTTTCTTTATCAGTCGCATTACAAAGTAAGCCTTCTGGTTTTGAAACAATGATAAAATGATCATCTTCTAATAAGATACTTAGATGAAAAGGAAGCTTTACTTGTTTAAGCTCTTTTTTACCAACAACGACTATGTTTCCAGGTTTGACAGCAAAGTTTACATGAGTTTGAAATTGATTATCTACTTGAACGAGTTTATTCGCCAATAATTGTTTGATTGAAGTTTTACTCTTTCCTTTAAACGCTTGTTGTAAAAAATCAAATAACGTACTTTCTGCATTCACTTTAAAAGTGGATATACGTTCTGAGCCTGGCTTTCTTCCTGTTTTCATAAATAGATTCTTGTTATTTTAGACTATATGAAGACATATAACCTTTATATTCTTTTATACTTTGATATCGTTTTTTATCTTGAAAAAACATACATCAAAATATTTGCTCCCATTTGCAACGCTTGTATACGTTTATCATTTGGATCGTTATGTACCGATTGGTTTTCCCAACCATCTCCTAAATCTGTCTCATAGGTATACAAAAGTACCAATTTACCCTCTACAAACACACCAAATGCCTTTGGGGGTTTATTATCGTGTTCATGAATTTTAGGAAGGTTTGAAAAATTAAATTTTTGATGATAAATTGCATGATTACTTGGTATTTCAACCAATTCATTTTCAGGAAATATCTTTTTAATTTGTGGACGAATATAGTTATCCATGCCATAATTATCATCAATATGCAAAAATCCTCCAGCTAATAAATAGGTTCGAAGATTATCTAATTCTTGAGCATTAAAAACTACATTTCCATGTCCAGTCATATGCACGAAAGGATATTGTAAAATATCTTTACTTCCGGCTTCAACATAGGGAACATCTGGATTTATTTCCGTATTTAAATTCTTATTACAAAACTTAATCAAATTTGGTAACGATGAAGGATTGGCATAATAATCTCCCCCACCATTATATTTTAAAACGGCCAAACGGAAAGAACTCTGGCTAAACACACACGCTGAAAAAAATAAAAATATAATGAATACCGATTTCATTCAAACTTACATTTTAACAAAGTTACGGCATATAATCCAGCAGTTTCAGTTCTCAATCTTGTTTTTCCTAAAGTTAAAGGTACATAACCTGATTTTAAAGCCATTTCAACTTCATTCGTAGAGAAATCACCTTCCGGACCAATTAATACTGGAAAATTTAGTGGATCAGCTACACTCAAAAGATTTTGAGATGCAAACTCTTCACAATGTGCAATTCCTCCTTTTGGATATTTAGTAATAAATTCTTTAAACGATTGTAATGGCTCAATAATAGGTAAATACGTTCGATGGGATTGCTTCATTGCTGCTATTGCTATTTTTTCAAGGCGGTCTGATTTCATTAACTTTCTTTCACTTCTATCCGTTTGAATCAATGATAACTTTGTCAAACCTAATTCCGTAGCCTTTTCGATGAGCCATTCGATTCGATCTGCATTTTTAGTTGGAGCAATCGCTAGATGAATTTCAAAAGGATGTTGTTGTTCGAATTTGTATTCAGTAATTTCTACTTCACATTTTTTAGGGTGATCAGATACGATTTTTGCTTTATACCTCCCCCCTCTACCGTCTAACAACTCTACTGAATCACCCATAGTTAATCGCATAACACGACAAGCGTGTTTCGACTCTTCTTCATTCAGATAAATACTTTTCAATTGAGAAGTTAAGGTAGCAATATAAAATGCGTGCATACTAAATCAATGCATTAATTTATAAACTAGTTCAGTCATTAATTCCCCATCTTCTGCATGAGAATTTCCTATGCCTTTTGATTTTAAATCGTATTGATATAAGTAATTGATATTTCGAGCAATAATTTTGGGATTATATATTTTAGTTGCTTTTACCAATTCTCCCGCAACAAATGGATGTACCTTCAAAGCTGATGCAACTCCTTGGGATGTTTTATCCGAAACATAATGTACCTTCATCAATTGACTAAAAAGATTATACAAAGACCCAATAATCACTACCAAAGGACCTGATTTTGGATTATGTTTAAAATAAGTGATGATTTTCATGGCTTTCAAATAGTCGTTATTTTGAACAGCACTATTCAACTCAAACATATTATAATCCTTGGAAATACCAATATTTTCTTCAATATGAATTTCATTTATCGTAGTTCCTTTCTCTAAAATGATCGAAAGTTTTTCAATTTCTCCAGCAATTCTTGATAAATCATTTCCAATATTTTCGGCTAATAATAATGCTGCCTTACTTGAAATTTGAAAATTTACTGTAGCCACATACTTTGTAATCCAATCAACTAATTGATATTCTTTTATTTTGTCAGATGTAAAAACTACACCTACTTTAGAAAACAACTTTGCAACTTTTTTTCGGGAATCAACTTTTTTATACTTGTGAGCTAATACTAAAACCGTTGTTGGATTTGGATTTTCTAAATAACTTTCTAGCAAATCGATGTCTTTCATTTCTTGAGCTTCACGCACCATAACAAAACGACGTTCTGCCATCATTGGAAAACCTCTAGCTTCTAAAACGACTGATCTAACATCAGCATCTTTTCCATAAACAATCGATTCATTAAAATCTCTCTCATGTTCCTCCAACACATTGTCATGAATCAATTTAGACAGTTGATCAATAAACAATGGTTCTTCTCCCTGCAAAAGATATACAGGCTTAAAATCCTTGTTTTTAATTTGCTGCTGAAGCGACTTGAAATCCATAATTCAAAGATAGTGTTTTTTAGTGATTAGTGGATAGGCATTAGGCAATAGTGATTAGTAAATAGTGATTAGTGAATAGGCAATAGGCAATAGGCAATAGGCAATAGGCAATAGGCATTAGGCAATAGTGATTAGTAAATAGTGATTAGTGAATAGGCATTAGGCAATAGGCAATAGTGATTAGTAAATAGTGATTAGTAAATAGTGATTAGTAAATAGTGATTAGTGAATAGGCATTAGGCAATAGGCATTAGTAAATAGTGATTAGTGAATAGTGATTAGTAAATAGTGATTAGTGAATAGGCATTAGGCAATAGGCAATAGTAAATAGTGATTAGTAAATAGTGATTAGTGAATAGTGATTGGTAAATAGTAATTAGGCATTAGAGAATTAAGCTTTAAGTTCTTAAGTAAAATATTAATTTTGCTGTGTGGTAATGAAACGATTAAATCTTCCGAATGCTCCTTTGCGATTGACCCAAAAAGGTGAAATCATTTATGTGCATTGCCAAGTACGAAAAAAGAATTTAGTACTTACTCCCGAAGAATGGGTCAGACAACATGTAATTCATTTTCTATTATCTCATTCAGAAGTTCCTATTGGACTAATAAATACGGAAGTAGGAATGAAAATAAATAAACTCAAACGACGTTCGGATGTGATTGTATTTGGTTCTGATACATCCGTATTGTTATTAGTTGAATGCAAAGCACCTGAAGTTCCAATAAACGAGAAAGTACTTCATCAAGCAGCACAATACAATTCTCATGTTAAAGCCCGCTACATATGGCTTACAAATGGTTTAGACCATCATTTATATCATATCAATCATCAAACTGGTGAGATTGCAAGATTGGAAGAATTGCCGAAGTATAAGGAATTATGAATAATGGGGTATGAGTTAAACCTACTTCACGCCATTTACAAAAGTCTCTACGAAATCTAAAATCTTAGAAAGTAATCTATCTCCGATGGTTTTTCGTTCTAATAGCTTTGGTTTTTCTCCTTCGATTAAATCTAACAACTCATTTCTTAACGGTTCTCTTTCTGCAAATAAATACGTTTCAATCAATTTTTCTGTTTTCTCTTCTGATAAATTCTCTTCGGCTACAATTTGTTTGAACGCTTTGATTTGTTCTGATGTCCAGAAACGCTCAAATTCATCAGAAACATCTTCTGAATTTTGAATAATCGGAAGGTTTTCTTGAATGAATTTTTCGATTAATTCTCGTTTGGTTCTCAATGTTGGATCACCGGTTAATAAATCAACAATCTCTTTTTTCTTCTTCTCTATTTCATTCGGTTGGGATTCTTTTAAGCCTGCTAAAAGATTGAGTATGTAGTTTACATTGATTTCATCTCTATGAATTAATTCTAATTCAAAATCGACATCTTCCAATATGGAAACTTTTTCTTTTTCAGTTGTTTTGCGAACGGTTTCATATATATCTAAATACTTGCTTTTGTAGTCTTCGAATTCTTGTTCGTTCATTTCTAAACCATCGTGCGTAAAATCTGAAAACGTAGTTAGAATGTTTTTGATGCGCATTAACTCACGAAATGCTTTTACAAATTCTAATTTGCTTGTTTCGTTGTTCAATTCATTTACACTGTCTATGGTTGGAACAAGTTTCAAAAGCGTTTCGTATGCTTCGTTGAATTTACTCACGTAATCTTCATACGGTTGCATTATAATTACATCTTTCGCATCTTTATTCGAAAACAAGGCAATAGCATCATCAGTAGCCTTTTTTAGATTTCTAAATGAAAGAATATTCCCTTGTGATTTTAATTCGTCTAATATTCTATTTGTTCGTGAATAGGCTTGAATTAAACCGTGGTATTTTAAATTCTTATCGACATACAATGTATTTAATCCTGGACTATCAAATCCTGTCAAAAACATATTGACAACCAATAAAATATCAATTTGCTTTTCTTTTACTTTTTTTGAAATGTCGTTGTAGTAATTGTAAAACAACACACTGTCTTTGGTGGAAAATTTAGTCCCGAAAAGCGTATTGTAATCCCCTATAAACGATTCTAATTTATCGCGTGAATGTTCATCTTTTTTACCGTAAACAGCCATTGGTTCAGCGACCATTCCTAAGGTTGAACTTTCTTCGTTGAAATCAAAATTATAGGAACCATCAGCACCCTGGTCTTCTTCATTTGCTGTATAACTGAAAATCGTAGCGATTTTTAAGTTGTGTTTTCCTTCTTCTTTCTTTTGTTTGAAGAGTTCGTAATAAGCAATCAAAGTATCGACACTATTAACACAAAACATCGCGGTAAAGGTTCTGCTATGTGTTTTTCGGCTGTGGTTATCGATGATATAATCAACAATTTTATTTAACCGAATTGGGGAATTCATTAATTCTGCGGTATCGATATCTTCAACCTCAATATCTATGTTTGTGCGACTATCTTCTTTTTGTTTATAACGTCCAACGTATTCTACTGAAAAACGCAACACGTTTTCATCGTTAATTGCATCAGTTATCACGTATTTGTGTAAACATTCACCAAAAAGTTCTTTGGTTGTTCGTTTACCCAATTCATTTTTCACTGCATTTTCAGCGAAAATGGGTGTACCGGTAAAACCAAACATCTGACTATTATTGAAAAACGCTTTGATTTTCGCGTGTGTTTCACCAAATTGAGAGCGATGGCATTCATCAAAAATAAATACAATACGCTCGTCTTTCAGTTTATCCATTTTTTCTAAATATTGCTTTTTGCTAATAGCAGTATTTAGTTTTTGAATGGTGGTTACGATGAGTTTGTTATTCTTTAATTCGCCTTTTTTGTCTTTATAATTATCGATGAACTGATTCACCAAGTTAGTCGTGTTATCAGTTCCATCTACACTTCCATCGGAGAAACCATTGAATTCTTTGGTTGTTTGGTAATCCAAGTCTTTACGATCGACGACAAAAACCACTTTTTTCACTTGTGGCAAGTTCATTAAAATTTGACTTGCTTTGAATGAAGTCAAGGTTTTACCTGAACCTGTGGTATGCCAAATGTATCCGTTTTTATTGGTGTTTTTGACTGTTTCGATTAATGATTCAACTGCATAATATTGATAAGGGCGCAACACCATCAATACTTTGTGTGTTTCATTTAACACGATGTATTTAAAAATCATTTTAGAAATGGTACACGGCTCTAAAAATTCAGAAGTAAAACCATTCAATATGTTCGTTAATCGTTTGTTGTTTTTATCTGTCCAATAAAAGGTTTGTTTGAACGATTGCTTTTTGTTGTTGGCGTAATATTTGGTGTTTACTCCATTACTAATGATGAATAACTGAACGTATTGAAACAAAGCAGCGCCTGCGCCAAATGAATGTTTTTGATAGCGGCCGATTTGATTGAATGCTTCTTTTAACTCTAATCCTCTGCGTTTTAATTCTATTTGAACCAATGGCAATCCATTGATTAATAAGGTAACATCGTACCTGTTTTTGTATTCTCCCTTAATGGTTACTTGATGTGTGACTTGAAATTGATTTTGACACCAAAATTCTGAATTAATGAATTCGAAATAAAGGTTATCACCTGCATCGCTAACAATATGTTGTTTTTCACGCAAGGTTTTTGCTTTTTCGAAAACGGTTCCTTTGCTCAAAATATTCAAGACACGTTCAAATTCTTTGTCGGTAAACTGAATGTTATTATGTTTCTCTAATTGTTGTTTTAGATTGATTAATAGGTCTTTTTCATCTTTAATGGAAACGAAACCATATCCCATTCCTGTTAATAAGGAAACCAACTGTTCTTCTAATACTAATTCTGGTTGTTTTGCCATTTTACTTCCAAATAGGTTCTTGATCCCAATTGTTTAAAAACCCCAATTTATAAATTGAAATTGAAGGATATCTTTTAAATAAATCTAAAATATCATGCTGAATTTTATTGTTCTTATCAACTATTTTACATTGATAAACCAAGCAAGAAATAATAATGAAAGGCTTTTTTAACTGTACTGGTGTAATTGGATTTTGAAACCAAGTACCTATTGGATTTTTTAAATTGAAAATAGGTGTTTTAACCATATTTTTACTCCAAAGTCTTGAATGATGTGCAATAATGTTTCGAACATAAGTAATTGACTCTAACCAAGAAGATAACTCAGAGTGAAAATTTAATCCCATTTCTTTTGAAATTATTGATTTCTCAGGTAATTGGTGTTTTAAATTTTTGAATAATTTAGACAAAGTACCTAATGATGCTACTTCTAATAATTTCCAAGCATCAGCATCTAGTTTTGGATATCTTTTTTTGTGATCTTGAACAAAAATTTCTTGACTTCTATTGAACTCTTTTTTTAATTCTGAGATCGTATTATCGTATATCGTAGTTATTGTTCCATCTTTTAATTTTAAAGGGACTTTTTCAAATAATTTTTCATTTTTATACCATAATCCACCGTAAGCAAGAGATAGATGATAAATCATTTTAGTTCTCAATGAAATCTCTATTAATTCTATTGCATTGAACAAAATTAATCTCAATTCTTTATCAAAATTATACCTTTCAATGACTTCCTCGAAATAAACATTTTCTTCAAATTGATGATTGATTTTGTCAACTTGTAAATCCCACCAATACCCTTTTAGTCGATAATAACTAATATTCTTTAAATAATTTACTGCATTAGTTTCGTTTTTGAATAACATTCCTCGTGATTTCAATAATGTTATTTGATCATTTAAAGAATATGCAGGTTTATTTGGCATAGGTATAAAAAAAAATGACCCGAATGCAGATCTTACGGTATGCATAACGGGTACTGTTAATACAAATATACAATTAAATTACTTTTTTATTATAAAAAAATACTTTTTCATCTATTTAAAAAAGAACATTATGTAGTTCTACAAAATGTATCTTCCTTCCATTTTGATGGATTTTTTTCAATGTAATTTTGAATATTTTCGAACGCCAATGAATTTCGAATGATGTGATCGTGATAATTCGATTGCCATTTAAAATCGGGATTTATTTTTCGGTTGTGAATGGTTACCATTCGTTTGTATTGATTTATAATTACTCCAATTGTTCCGGGTTTCCATTCGTCGATTTTACCTCCGTTTGAGATGCCCAAATTGGGCATCTCTGGGGACGGGGGTTGTGTGGTGGGGGTTAATATGCCCAATTTGGGCATATCGGTGGATGGTGTGGTGGATATTGTGGTGGATGGTGTGGTGGATATTGTGGAGATGCCCAAATTGGTTGTTGATATGCCCAATTTGGGCATATCAACAGCCGGTTTATCAATAATCAATATACCATGGGTATGATTGGGCATCACCACAAAATTTCCCAATTCGATGAATGGAAAATGATTGGGTATTTCCAACCAAAATCGGGTTGCATTTTCTCCTAATTGGTTTAAATGCATTTCTCCATTTTTTATTTCTCCAAAATAATGTTTTCTATCTTGTGTACAAATGGTGATGAAATAGGCGGAATTTCTACCGTAATCCCAATTTTTCAAGCGATTGGATGCTATTCTATATTTATTTTGAAATTTTTTCTGTGACATTCTCTTCTTTATTATTCATTTAAAACAACAAAAAACCTATAACACTGTTAATCAATTAATAACAGATGTATTTTTTCGTTATTTACATTAATTTAATAAAAAAGATCGGTTCAAAAAATAGAAATAGAAGAAATAAAAAAGGCGAGATTATCGAAAAATCTCGCCTTTTTTACTCATTTCGAGTATGGTTTCCTAACAAAACATTCCTTGTAACAACCCTTTTTTATATTCTTCCGTATTTTTTATCTGCTGATTTACTATCTCTATTTTTTCATCAATAACTGATAAGAAATTTGCGATTTTGGTTTGTTCTTCAATAGATGGTACAGGGAAAATAAATCTACCTATATCATCATTAGAAATATTAGGTTGGGCGCCTGTCGAAGGAATTGATTGTATATATTCAATAAATGTGTGATTTTGCATTACATAAAAGAAAAAGTTCAAACATTGTTCCGTACGAAATGTTGCGACTCGCTGATTAATGTAATACTCAATATTATCATTTATTCTACCAATTTTACCAAATGTTGCGCCTGACAAAGCAATAACAAAATCACCTTTACTAACTTTATATTTATCATTTGGTAATTCGCTGGAATATACACCTGTAAAATTTTCATTCAAAATATTTTTAGTAATATCACCAATTCGTAAAACTTTATTTTTCCCTTTACCGAACAATTGACTTTTAAATGCAAAACCACCTTGAATTAGAACAACCTCCCCCAATCTCTTCTCTTCCCATTCCGGATACTCGTTACCCTCTTCATCTTTAAAACGCAACTCTTGTGAGAATATCTTCTGCATTACTCCCTTTTTGTATTGCTCTAATTTGTTTTTCTTTTCTTTTAAAAGGGCTAATTTCTCATCAACGGCAGTTAAAAACGATGCGATTTTTTGTTGCTCGGATAAACTAGGGAATGGTAAACTTATATTTGACAAAGTATCTTGACCGATATTGTATCTTGTACTACCACCCGCTCTTTTTGTAATCTCGTCTCTCGATAAATCGGTTTTCAGTAGTTTGTTAAAAAAAACAGGTTCATAATCTCCTATTTTTGCTCCACGAATTACAAAACCACCGAAAACAGCATTTTTATCTTTATCTAAATAAACGTTCGCAGAACCAACTTCTTCCCTTGTTTCAGAACTCCTTTGGAATAAAATATCTCCGTATTTCACTAAATTTTTTGATGCTATATTTTCATCTATATCAACTCTACCAATTATATTATCATAATTGATATAATCATTATTTAATATATCTAAAACATTGATGAACTTGTACCCTTTACCGTATTGTTCTTTTGAAGCATTTATTCCATTTTTAAAATCTAACAACTGATTTAACTTTATTAATTTCCAATCTCCTTTAAACTCCGGAAACCTCAAACTTGGTTGTAACTTTTCCATCATTTCAAAAGATTAGTGTTTGGTTTGTCTTCATCATCTTGAATTAATTGTTTTAATTCGTCCTCATTCGGTAAAAATTGAGCAATCTCGTTTGGTAATTCTGTGTATGTATAAGTAGCAACTCCAACAGGTCTATTCACCAATTCTAATGCGTATTCGACCGTGATTTTACTTTTGTTTTTACACAGCAAAATGCCAATACTTGGCTTGTCGTCTTCGTATTTAACAGTTTTGTCTAACAAATGTAAATACCAGTTTAGTTGTTGACTGTGTTCTGGTTTAAACTCCGTTGCTTTTAGTTCTACGGCAATCATTCGTTTCAATTTACGATGATAAAACAAAATGTCAATAAAATATTCTTTATTATCCAATTCCAATCTAAATTGTCGCCCCATAAATGCAAAATCAGAGCCAAATCGACCTAATGTTTTTGTAATATTATTCACTAATGCATTTTCAAGTTGCCTTTCTGTGTGTACATCCTCTAATTCTAAAAATGATAAATCGTATTCATCCCTAAATTCAAGTCGGTATTCCGTTAATTCCTTCTCTTCAATTGTTTTTATGAAATTGTTTTGAAAATTTAATGTTTTCGCATAAGCATCAAACCTAATTTCTTCCTCTAAAACACTTCTGCTCCAACCACGTTCATTACTTTGTTGTAGGTAAAACAAAATTGCGTCAACGTCTTTTATTTTAGTAAAAATCAAATCAATATGTCCCCAAGGTAATTTTGCCACAGCCTGTGGCAAAATTGAATATTCCTGACATTTTTCATAAATGTATTTCATTCTTCGGATGTTACGAAGTGAAAAACCTTTAACACCAGGATATTCCGTTTGTAAATCAGATGATAATTTGTCTACAACAGCATCACCCCATCCCAAAGAAACTTTTAACGAAATCACTTTTCCAATTTCCAAATACATTAAAATCAATTCAGTATTAACCGCGCGTAAACTTTTTAATCGAGCAGAATTAATATTGTTTTTAATTTCTAAAATCGTTTGATGATAATCAGTAGGTAAACTGTTTTTTTGCAATTCCATCTTAAAAAGGTGTTTTGATGTTCAATTCACTACAAAAAGATGCAAGCAATGCATCCACCTCTTTCATTTTCAGGTCTAACGCTTGTATTTCTTCCGCAACTACATTCACATCAATTTTTGCCTCCTCTTCAAACGTATCCACATAACGTGGAATGTTTAAGTTGTAATCGTTTTCAGCTATTTCAGACAAAAGTGCTTTACGGCTGTACTTTTCTTCTTCTAAACGATTGCGGTAGGTATCAATGATTTTATCAATGTGTTGGTCGCGTAGGTAGTTTTGCGTTTTTTGTTTTTCAAAATGTTGGCTTGCATCGATGAATAAAATATCGTCTGGATTTTCACGGCATTTCTTGAAAACCAAAATACACGTTGGTATCGATGTACCGTAAAAAATATTTGCAGGTAAACCAATCACAGCATCTAAGTAATTTCTATCCTCAATCAAATAACGACGAATGTGTTGCTCTGCTGCACCTCTAAACAAAACACCGTGCGGTAACACAATCGCCATTGTACCATTGTCTGCTAAATGGTAAATCATATGTTGCACAAAGGCGAAATCTGCTTTGCTGGAAGGTGCTAATTTTCCATATTGGCTAAAACGATCGTCGGAAGTAAACAAAGGATTTGCGCTCCATTGTGCTGAAAATGGCGGGTTAGCCACAATCGCTTCAAATTGTTTATCTAAATGTTGCGGTCTTTCCAAGGTGTCTTCTTGTCGAATATCAAATTGACGGTAATGTACATCGTGCAAAATCATATTCATACGCGCCAAGTTGTAGGTCGTACGGTTCATTTCTTGGCCGTAAAAATCAGAAACTTCTCCGACTTCTTTCGCAACACGCAACAACAACGAACCCGAACCACACGTTGGGTCATACACCGATTTTAACTTGGTTTTTCCTGTGGTTACAATTTTTGCTAATACTTTACTAACCTCTTGTGGTGTGTAAAATTCTCCTGCTTTTTTTCCTGCGCCACTTGCAAATTGTCCGATTAGGTATTCGTAAGCATCGCCCAATACATCTAATTCGGTGTCGTTTAATTCAAAATCAATTTGATCTAAATGAAACAATACTTTGGAAATAATTTCATTTCGTGCATCAGGGGTTTTTCCTAATTTCGTTGAATTCAAATCCATATCCTCGAAGAGATTATCAAAATCATCTTCACTTTCCGTACCCATCGTACTTTGTTGAATATTGATTAAGATTTTTTGTAAATCTTCAATGATGAAATTGCTAGATGTGGCTGTACTTGTCGAAGAACCTTTTTCAGCAATCACCGAAAACAATTCGTTTGGTTTTAAGAAATACCCTAATTTATCCAATGCTTCCTCGCGAATAGCATCAATATATTCTTTTCCATCTTCTGAATTTTCGTTGATTTCTCTGAACTTCAAATCATCTTGTTCCAAAATGCTATCGGCATACAACTCCATTTTCTCAGAAAGGTATTTGAAGAAGATAAATCCAAGTATATAATCTCTAAATTCATCGGCATTCATTTTACCTCTCAAAGTATTCGCGATATTCCAAAGTTGTTGTTCCAACTGTTTTTTTTGTTCTTCTGACATCGTTTGCTATTAAAATAAATTAATCGTGATAAAGATAAGGGTTGAAGTGCGTAAAAAATTTACGTGTTGGAATTTATTTTATTCAAATACATGTCAATTATTTTCTATTTTAAGTAGATAACACATTTAAGGGGGAAAAATAAATTGAAATAATTAACTTCGTTTAAGCTTTGAATAAGCTAATTCATTTTTAATTTTAAATCTTATCGATCTATATGAAATTCAATCTAATTATCACATTATTTTTCAGCATACTACTTGTTTCGTGTACAACCGATAAAAGCAGCGATATCAAAAATGAATCGGCTGAAAATAAATCTGAAGAAAAAAAGCCAAAACTTGTTTTCAATAAACCAAAAAGTAAAGATTTAATTAAACCAAACCTGGAGTTTCTGAAAAAATACAATGATCAATATGCTTTTGACATTGATTTGTTAAATATAAAAGAATTAAGACAACGTATGATTCAATTGGTTGGTGAAGAAAAATTTAAATTCATTGAAGATTTATCTGGAAATTCCCCAATAGAAATTCGTAAAAACGTATTTTCAAGTTGGCATTATCGTGGTAGTGATGCATGTTGTAATCACGCAATTATAGTTATCGATTTCAATAAAAACCTTCTATGTGTTGGAATCTGTAAGAAACTGAATTATTCTTTTTATACAGAAGACGGAAGTTCTTCCGAAACTTTGTATAAATGGTATAATCATGAGTTATAAAGTACCAATTCAGTTTACTGGCCAAAAATAAAAACAAAGTTTATTGATGTTTTAAAATGTTGAGAGTTTATATATGAGATCGTAAGTCTCACATCTCTTTATCCATCCTTATTTCAATAAAATTAATGTAAACAAGGCTGGATAAAAGATGATTTTTTTCAAGGTGCCCACGACTGGATTCGAACCAGCACACCTAATGGCACCACCCCCTCAAGATGGCATGTCTACCAATTTCACCACGTGGGCAGGAAATAAAAATATTGGTATTAAAGCACAAAAATAATTTTTTTATTGAAACTTTAATAGAAATCGATTTTTATATTTTTTCTTACACCATAATTGAATTATACCTAAATTTAGATTTAGCATTTTAGTATTATGAACAAAATAATTTTCACTTTATTTATTTTTTTACTTCATTTTCAATTTTTTGCACAAGATGAGTTGGATGAGTTAGATGACGAATATATCGAAAAACCAGCCGAAGAGATTCGAAAAGTTTGGAAAAATCATCCAAATCCAACAGCTTTTAAAGGAGAATTATTTTATGAGCCTTATGATAAAAATCATGTTGCAATCTTAGGTGATGGTAAAATTTTATATTTAGAAATGATTTCAGAAGATATAGAAATCGTAACAGAATGGCTCGATTACTATGTTGTTTTCAATGATTCAACGCGTAAACTTACTGTAAAAGGAAGAACTGGAAATGTTATGTCTAGTATGCTTGTACCAGAAAACTATGATGTTGTTGGTCTATTAAAAGACGGAATGACTGATCATGAAAGGTATTATACAACCTACGCTTTTGAATTAGATAATTTTGAAATTGAAGAAGTAAAGAGATATAACAAGCTATGCAAGCTTATCTCTGTCAGATAATGTATTAATTAATCTGATTTGATTATTATTTTATCGAAAAGAACTATTGCATTTAAATAAAAAAAGAGAAAACAATTGTTTTCTCTTTTTTTATTCTATAAAGTAGTAAAATTACTTTTTCTCTTCTTTAGCGCAACAAGCTTTTTTCTTTCCTTTTTTGCATTCTTTTTTAGAATCGCATTTTTTATCTTCTCCTTCTTTTTTGCAACAAGCTTTTTTACAATCTTTTTCACATTCTTTCTTGTCTTGATCACAACAAGATTCTGTACAAGTACACTTGTTTGTATTCAATTCAGAAGCTAATAAAGAAGTAGATGAAGAAGCAAATAATGCAGCTAAAGACAAACTTAAAACTAATTTTTTCATAAGGCGGTTTTATTAGTATATATGCTAAATTACAATTTAATTTGATAATTCTCCAATCTTAGTTATTCTTCCTTTCACAACATCACCAATTTTAACATTTATTTTGGTGTCAAGTGGTAAAAACAAGTCAATACGGGATCCAAATTTGATAAATCCATATTCAGAACCTGTTTCTACTCTTTGTCCCGGCTCTACGTAATAACAAATTCTTCTGGCAACTGCACCTGCAATTTGTCTGAATAATACTTCTTTTCCAGATTTATGTTCTGTAACAACTGTTGAACGTTCGTTATCTGTTGAACTTTTTGGATGCCATGCAACTAAAAATAACCCTTTGTGGTATTTTACATATTTAATCAACCCAGAGATTGGATTAAAGTTTGCATGAACATTTAATGGTGACATAAAAATAGAAACTTGAATTCTTCTATCTTTAAAATATTCATTTTCTTCAGTTTCTTCAATCACCACTACTTTTCCGTCAGCTGGACAAAGAATATCGTTTTCACCAAAAACAGGTGTTATATTCGGTACTCTAAAAAATTGAATTACTAAATAATAAAACGTCAAAAGGACCAATGAAATCAATACGAATAACCATGTCCATCCAAGTAATTTTAGCAAATAAAAATTTCCCAATTCTAGCACACCGATAATTACGGTAGCAATTGCAATAATTAAATAACCTTCTCTGTGTAATTTCATTTTAATAAAAAAATTTTGGCAAAAATAAGAATATAAATTGGTTAACGAGCTATAAACTCAGTGTAGATTGTCCACCAGCAAAAGAAGAACGGAATCGTAAATAATGCTGCGTCAAAACGATCTAAAATACCACCATGCCCTGGTAAAATATTTCCTGAATCTTTGATGTTCAAACTTCTTTTAAACAACGATTCTAATAAATCCCCAAAAATGGCACCTGGTACAATAATAATAGCTGCAGGAATCCAGAAAAGCAGACCACGCGTAGGGTCGAAATACGCAAAAACAAATCCAATTAAAACTGTTAGTACGATTCCTCCGATAGTACCTTCCCATGTTTTTTTAGGAGAGATACGTTCAAAAAGTTTTGTTTTACCGAAGAAGCGTCCAGAAAGATAAGCAAAGGTATCGTTAGACCAAATCAACACAAACATTCCAATTAATTGAATTACTGAATCTGTATCTTCTACACGAATTAAAATCAATAAGAAAAAAGGAATAACTAAATAGAAAAAACCAAAAATTTGAATTCCAATGTTCACCAATGGATTCGTTTTTTTACGCCAGAGTTCTGTAATAAATAATAATAAAAACAATGGGATAATTAATGCAATTACAACATCCATATTCCATTCTCCCAGTGCTCCAGGAAGCATTAAAGCAAAAATGGAAAAAATAACAATTGAAGGTAATTGCCATTTCAATTGAATAATCTTGTTCTCTTTGAAAAGTTTGAAATATTCAATAATCCCCAATAAAAGGAATAAGGAGAACACACCAATTGTCAAAAATTTATTGGCGTAAATGGAAAAAACGATCAGCGCGACAAAAACAGTTCCTGTTATGGCTCTTTGTACTAAATTATTCATAATATAAAAAAAGGCTGTCCCAAAGAACAGCCTTCAAAATTAGTGATTTTAAATTTATTCAGCCTTATTTTCTTCATTAGTTGGAGACTCAACAACATCTTCAACAACTGATGTCTCTTCTGTTTCATTAGAAGTTGGAGTATCTGAATTTTCTGAAGATTCAATTTGCTGTGGAGCAGGCGTTTCAATTACGGGAACTTCTTCTTCTTTTTCCCAAGGTCGTTTTCCGAAAATTGTTTCCAAATCTTCTTTAAAAATTACTTCTTGCTCTAATAATTTCTCTGCCAACTGAACTAATTTCTCCTTGTTTTCAGTTAAGATTTGAAGTGCACGTTGGTATTGTGTTTCAATAATTTTACTTGCTTCTTCATCTATAATTTTGGCAGTTTCATCTGAATAAGGCTTGGTAAAAGCATCCCTTCCTTGAGAATCATAGAAAGAAATATTTCCAACTTTTTCATTTAATCCATAAATAGAAACCATTGCATACGCTTGTTTTGTCACTTTTTCTAAGTCACTCAAGGCTCCTGTTGAAATCTTACCAAACATTAATTGTTCAGCTGCTCTACCACCTAATGCAGAACACATTTCATCTAATATTTGCTCTGTAGTTGTAATACTTCTTTCTTCAGGCAAATACCAAGCAGCACCTAAAGATTGCCCTCTTGGAACGATGGTTACCTTAACCAAAGGTGAAGCATATTCTAATAACCATGAAGTAGTAGCGTGACCAGCTTCGTGGAATGCAATAGATTTTTTCTCAGATTTCGTAATAATTTTGTTTTTCTTCTCTAAACCACCTACAATTCTATCAACAGCATCTAAGAAATCTTGTTTGTCAACACTTGTTTTATTGTGACGAGCAGCAATCAAGGCTGCTTCATTACATAAGTTAGCAATATCAGCCCCAGAAAAACCAGGTGTTTGTTTCGCTAAAAACTCAATATCAATAGCACCGTCTAATTTGATTGGTTTTAAATGCACTTCAAAAATTGCTTTACGTTCATTGATATCTGGCATATCTACATAGATTTGTCTATCAAAACGTCCAGCACGCATTAAGGCACTATCTAGCACATCAGCGCGGTTCGTAGCCGCTAAAATGATGACCCCTGAATTTGTTCCGAAACCATCCATTTCAGTCAACAACTGATTCAGAGTATTTTCACGTTCATCATTCGAACCAAAACTGTTATTTTTTCCTCTAGCTCGACCGATTGCATCAATTTCATCAATAAAAATAATCGATGGTGCTTTTTCTTTCGCTTGTTTAAATAAATCCCTCACACGAGAAGCACCTACTCCAACAAACATTTCTACAAAATCAGAACCAGACAAAGAGAAAAACGGAACTTTAGCTTCACCAGCTACAGCTTTTGCTAATAAGGTTTTACCTGTTCCAGGAGGGCCTACCAATAAAGCTCCTTTAGGAATTTTCGCACCTAAATCAGTATACCTCTTAGGGTTTTTCAAAAATTCTACAATCTCTTGTATTTCTTCTTTCGCACCTGTTAATCCAGCTACATCTTGGAAAGTTACATTAGTAGATTTTCCTTTATCGTACAATTGCGCTTTGGATTTACCAATGTTGAAGATTTGGCCTCCGCCACCACCTCCGCCACCGCCCATGCGACGCATAACGAACATCCAAATAAGAACTAGAATAATAATAGGAGCTAAAAAATTTAAAATTGTAAATAAGTAATTTACTTCTTCTTTTAAATTATATTCAATCGGTTTTTTACCTCTTAACTTTAAGGATTTGTTTACTTCACTCATTCCTTGCTCAAAATGACCAACATCAGCAATTTCCATTTGAATCACTGGAGTACCACTGTTCATTCCATTAGAAATATTTTTGTATACTTTCTTTAATGGTTGAAATTCTGATCGACTTGAGTTCAAAACAAAATTAACTCCTTCTTTATTAAGACGGAAGTCAACACGTTGATGGTTTACAATTGAGACATTTGAAACATAGTTTGAATCTGCCAATTCTAGAAAAGCATCTCTACTTGTAAATTTCACTTCGTTGATTCCACTCATATAGAATTGAACCAAGATAATGGAAACAGCAATGATTCCATATATCCAATAAACATTAAACGATACTTTCTTTTTGTTATCGTTGTTTTTATTATCTGCCATGATTTAAATAAAAAATGATTAATCTAGATTTGGGATGTCGGTTCTTTTCGCATCAGCCCAAAGGTCTTCCAAATCATAAAACGAACGAGCATCTTTTTGGAAGATATGAGCAACAACACTCACATAATCAAGTAAAACCCATTCAGAAGGCCCTTTTCCTTCAGCTCCCCAAGGACGTTCTTGTAATTCTTTTCTTACAAAACGTGTTACGGTATTGTTGATACCATCCACATGAGTTGTAGAATCACCCGAACATATTACAAAAAAATCAGTTACTCTATTTTGAATTTCTCTAAGATCCAGCACCACAATGTCCTTCGCTTTATTTTCCTGCATCCCTTCAACAATTGCGTCACAAAGGATTTTGGAATCTATGTCTTTTGCTATTTTATACATTCTTTTTATTTAGTTACACAAATCTAATTAATTTTAACTTTACAGCGTTACAAATTAACAATTACTAACGATGATTGGTTCGGAAATAATCCATTTTAAACGTGTAGATTCTACGAGCAATTATATTGCCACATTGTTAAAAGAGTCAAAAATTGTTAATGGACTGGTAATTTTGGCAGACGAACAGACCGATGGTCGAGGTCAACGGGGGGCAAAATGGCAGTCAACACCAGGTGAAAACTTACTTTTTTCGTTTTTTATTGAATATGGAGATTTACTTATTTTTGAACAACAAACGATCACACACGCTACAAGTTTAGCAATTTCAAATTGTTTAACACATTTTCAAATAGCATCCAGTATCAAGTGGCCGAATGATATAGTTATTGGTAATAAAAAAATTGCTGGGATTTTGATTGAAAATCAATTTCAAGGAAATAAAATAAAAAGTAGTATCATCGGTATCGGTTTAAATGTGCTGCAACAAGATTTTCCCATTATAAATACGACAAGTATTTCCAATGAAACTGGTACGTCAGTATCCCTAAAGGATGTATTAAATCGTATGATTTTTGAACTCAATCAAACCTTTTCTCTTATTCAATTACATTCCTACAAAACTCTTTCAGAAAAATATACCCAAAAACTTTGGTTATTAAATGAAATAGCTGATTACGAAACGACAGAAGGAATTAGGTTTAGAGGAATAATTAAAGGCACTAACGAAACAGGGAAACTTATTATTTACAGAGAAGACAATAAAAAGACTGTAGATTTTGATTTAAAAGAAATTCGATTTATTGCGCGAAACGTTGAGTAAGTTTTAGAGCCATGGTATCAAAAAGATTTCTTAATGGTTTCTCAGCTATTAATTGAATCATCTTACTCACTTTAGCATCAAAAATCAAATTCCCTTTGGTAAGTTGTCCATCTTCATGTAGATTGACAGTTAATGTAAAAGGAAATGGGGATTTAACTCCTGATTTTAATACTAATTGTGATGGATTATTATCGGAAAGGTATTCCATTGGAATTATAATTCCCCCTTGAACTTTGAAGCTACAATGTTCCGTAGAAGCTTCCCAATCTTTAATTTTATCTAAGGGTAATAAATAATAAAGGTTAGACACATCACGTAAAAAAGAGAACACCTCTTGAATTGGTGCATTTGCTACAGCAGGTGTACTCTCAATAAGCATTGTAATTATTTATTCCAGTTTGCAGGATCTTGTCTCCAAGATTGTAAAGATTCTACATCAGACTCAGTAATATAATCATGCTTTACAGCTTGAGACATTAAATAATCATAGTTAGTAAGCGTTTCAAAAGCACATTTAGCATTTGCGAAGTTTTCAGCAGCAATATCAAAACCATAACTAAAAATTGCTACTAATCCTTTCACTTCACATCCAGCTGCACGCAAAGCTTCAACAGCCTGTAAGCTACTGCCACCAGTTGAAATTAAATCTTCAATAACAACTACTTTTTGACCTGCTTCAAAATCACCTTCAATTTGATTTCCTAAACCATGTGCTTTTGGAGAAGTACGAACATATACAAAAGGAACTCCAAGTTCCTGTGCAACTAATGCACCTTGTGCAATTCCTCCTGTAGCAACTCCAGCAATTACATCAGGTTTTCCAAATTTATCCAAAATCACATCAGCGTAAGACTGACGAATGAAAGTCCTAATAGTTGGATAGGATAACGTTTTTCTGTTATCACAATAAATTGGAGATTTCCACCCAGACGCCCATGTAAACGGATTTGCAGGCTGTAATTTTATTGCTTTAATTTGCAATAAGAATTCGGCAACTTTTAATGCTCTTTCGTTATTCAAAATCATATTACAAATGTATAAAGTTTTTATTCAAAATAAACCTTTGATTTTTGCATCAGAGTCAGAATTTCAAAATTATAATGGGATTCTCTTAAAAGAAAGTGTTGCGTTTAGCGATAGAAGTCTAATTGACAACCTATTAAAAACAACAACATCAGAAAATCCAGTTTTTATTTTATGTGAAAATCCTGAAAAAAGTTTTCAACTATACTTTGAAACCTACGAAAAAGTGGAAGCGGCAGGTGGAATTGTACGAAGAAAAAATCGTTTTTTATTTATTAAGCGAAACGGCGTTTGGGATATTCCAAAAGGTAAGTTGGAACGTAAAGAGACACCTGAACATGGAGCAGTAAGAGAAATTGAGGAAGAATGCGGAATCAACAATCCAGTTATAGAATATCCACTTACGATCACTTATCACACCTATGAATACAAAGGACTTCCAACATTAAAAAAAACTTATTGGTATTTGCTAAACTACGAAGGATCAAAAGAAGTAGCCCCACAGGTTGAGGAAGGAATTTCAAAAGTTTCTTGGAAGAAACCTGAAAAAATTGGTAAAATATTATCCAATACCTATGCATCGATAGAAGATGTAATTCGTGTATTTTTAGAAAAAAGTAACTTAAATATAGAAATCTGATTAAATTTGAATCGTAAATTTCAAAAAAATGAAAAAAGTACTTTTAATATTGATGTTGTGTGGTGGATTTACCACAATTTCAAATGCTCAGGAAGCTGAAAAAACAGAAGTTAAAGCTAAAAAGAAAAAAGAAGCTATTACTTTTAAAACTTTAACAATCGAAAGAAATAATATTCCTTATGGTTCAGATGAAACGTTTACGTTTACGTTTAAAAATACAGGAAAAGAACCAGTTATTATTTCTAATGTTCAAACAAGTTGTGGCTGTACAACAGCAAAAAAACCAGAAGCACCTGTTGCACCAAAGAAATCTGCAGATATTTCTGTGAAATACGACACGAAAAGAGTTGGTCAATTTACTAAAACAATTACTGTTACCTCAAATGTGGGAGAGCCTATAGTTCTGACAATCAAAGGAACAGTTTTACCACAAGAAACGAAAGCACCAAGTACAAAGTCTGAATAAGATAGAGAATTAGAAAGTTTATACTTTAAAACACTCAGTAACAAAAAAAGCTTCCAAAGGAAGCTTTTTTTGTTACATCTTATTCGGTGATTCAATACCTAACAACAGTAAAGATCTCTTTACAATGTCCGCTACACTTTTACAAAGTACCAAACGTAAATTTTTAACATCTGGATTTTTTTCTATTAACACAGGAACTGCTTGATAAAAATGATTAAATGCTTTTACCAATTCAAATAAATAATTAGCGATTACAGCTGGGGAATAATGATCACCGGCTTCCTTAATTACAGATGGATATTGACTTAGTAATTTAATAATTTCTTTTTCTTCAGCTCCCAAAAGTGCATCCTGAAACTCCCCTACTTCCCCAGCTTTTACTAATAAAGATTGAATTCTTGCATGTGCATATTGTAAAAAAGGACCAGTATTTCCGTTTAATTCTATTGATTCTTCTGGGTTAAACATCATACGTTTTTTAGGATCTACTTTTAATAAGTAATATTTCAAGCCTCCCATTCCAATCTGACGGAATAAATTTTCCTTTTCATCGTTTGACATGCCTTCTAAATGCCCTCGCTCACTGGTCATTTCTTTAGCAGATGTAATTACTTCATCCATTAAATCATCTGCATCTACAACAGTTCCTTCTCTTGATTTCATCTTTCCAGAAGGAAGATCTACCATTCCATATGACAAATGAAAACACTTATCTGCCCAAGCATACCCTAATTTTTTAAGAATTAAGAAAAGTACTTTGAAGTGATAGTCCTGCTCATTGCCAACAGTATAAACCATTCCTTCCATGTCTTCAAAATCTTTTTTACGATCCAACGCAGTACCTAAATCTTGAGTCATATATACCGCTGTACCATCCGAACGTAGAACTAATTTTTCATCTAATCCATCTCCAGTTAGATCAACCCAAACAGAACCATCTTGTTTTCGATAAAAAACATTTTTATTTAATCCTTCATCAACAATATCTTTACCAAGAAGATACGTTTCAGATTCGTAATATAATTTATCGAAATCAACCCCCATCATTTTATAGGTAGTTGCGAAACCATCATACACCCATCCGTTCATCGTGTTCCACAACAAATAGGTTTGAGGATCTCTGGCTTCCCATTTAACCAACATTTCCTTTACATCACGAAGAAGAGAAGTTTCGTTTTTTGCTAATTCTTTTATTTTAGCATTTATATCTTCCACTGCCTTCTCGTCTTTTCCTTCACGCGCGTTTGCAAACTTTTTAAATTGTTCTATTGTTTCAGGTTTAAACCCTTCAACAACTCCTGTTTCCCATTGATTTAAAATTTCTTTCGCTTCAGCATTGAAATGCTTATCGAATTCTACATAATATTTCCCTACTAATTTATCCCCCTTTAAACCTGTATTTTGTGGAGTTTCTCTTTCCCCTTTGTCATTCAATGGAGAAAAACGTTCCCAAGCAAGCATACTTTTACAAATATGTATTCCCCTGTCGTTAATGATTTGGGTTTTTACAACTTTATGACCGTTTGCCTTTAAAATTTCCGCTACAGAAAACCCTAAAAAATTATTACGCAAATGCCCTAAGTGTAATGGTTTATTTGTATTAGGAGATGAATACTCAACTAACAAAGTTCCTTTTGAATTTGGTTGCTCCCAACCAAATGTTTCGTTTGAAGCAATTTCAGTTAGTTGATTTTTCCAATAATTCTCTTTTAAAACAATATTTAGGAACCCTTGAATTACATTAAATTTTTCGATTTCAACGACATGTTGAATCAAGAGCTCTCCTAGTTTTTGAGCAGCATCTTGCGGAGATAACTTCCATAATTTAGCAAAAGGAAAAGCAACTAAAGTTAAATCACCTTCGAATTCTTTACGAGTTACTTGAAATTGAATGTTTTTTTCTTCTATTTGAGCACCAAAAAAGGTTTCTGCATTTTGTAATAATACGGATTTAATAAGATTTTCCATTGAAACTCGTTTCTTAGTTAAAGTGATTAGTTATTAGTTTGTTGGCCATTTCGAACGCAACTTCAGCCATTTTATTTTTTTTCTCGTCTAAACAAGGATTAATTTCAACGAATTCAAGACAGGTTACTTTATTTGTTTTTAACAACCCATTCATAATTTCAAAAGCTTCATCAGGCTTCAAACCATTCTCAACAGGAGTTCCTGTACCATGAGAAGTATATAATGGATCCATAGAATCAACATCAAAAGAAATATAAATTAAATCACAATGAGCTAATTTAGAGTTAATTTCAGACAGTATACGATCCGTACCTTTGATTCTAACATCATCCACAGAAACAGAAGATATATTTAATCGATTTATCAAATCAACTTCTTCTTTCTCAACATCTCTAACAGCAACATAAACAAGATCTTCAGGATTTATTTTAGGACAAATTCCGTGTAAATTTTTCAATTTATTCCAACATTCAACTTCTTCTTCAGATAGATGATTTCGTTTGTTGTTTAAATTATCTTCTGCTAAAGCCGTAGCAACAGGCATTCCGTGCATATTTCCAGAAGGAGTTGTGTATGGAGAGTGAATATCACCGTGCGCATCTATCCAAACAACCCCAACTTTTTTATCAGGAAATTGTTTTTTAATTCCAGCAATTGTTCCACCAGCAGATCCATGATCGCCAGCAAAAACAAAAGGAAAACGATGTAGATTATATACAGAAGCTAGGGCATCTGAAACCGCTTCATATACATTTATTAATCCTTCCACATTTTTTGCAAAAGGAAATTTAGTGTCATGATCCAGTAAATAATTACAATCTGTGAGTGTTTGAATCGGATATTTACCAAATAATTGGTTTTTAATTTTTCTAGCTTCAGTAATAACAGCATACGGACCTAAAGAAGCTCCCCTCGTACCTGCGGTAATTTCAGAAGGGTTAATTATAAAAGTTATATCTTTATACATACTTTTCGAGTGTGTAACAAAAATAATAATTAAGTACTTCAAAAATATCCTATGTTAAGAACTTTCATTCTATTCTTATTGACATCAACTACCCTTTTCGGACAAGAACCCACATATAAGTCGTTCAGTGGAGCAATCACCTATAAAGTTGAACTAATGGACAGTACCATGAAAAAAGGCGCTTTTCAGTATTATATGCGTCTGTATACAAATGACACATTGGTTAGAACCGAAACTGAATCTATTAATTTCGGTAAACAAATTTTGATTAAACATTTGAAAATCAACAAACAATATTTACTAATCAATTTTGATAATAAAAAATATGCTATTCAACAAACACTAACCAAGGATACACTTCCTTCAAAATACAGTTTTGAATTTAAACCAAAACATAAAAAATTCGGGAGAAAAAAATCACTCCTAGCAATCACAAAAATCAAAAACATACCTATTAGTTTCAACACGTATTATTACCCGGAACTGAATCCAATCTATCTTGATATTTTAAAAGGAATCAAAGGCTTGCCTGCTCAATATTATTTACCTTCAGAAAATGGTCTTCTTCGATACACTGTAGTAGAAATTCAGGAAGCTTACTTACCCCCTTCCACTTTTTTATTTAGTAAAGATTACACGAAAATCACCTTTGATGAATTTATAGATATTGTGACTAAAGAGAAAAAATAAAACCAATATACGATTCATTCTTTAACATTTCAATGTTTAAACATATTCTAAAATCAAAAATAACCGATTGACAAAGCTATTATTTTAGTAGGTTGTAAAAACACTTAGCATGTCATTCGAAAACGAATATATAGTAAAAAACACTGTAGAATCTGAGGTAATAGACTCTACCAAAAACACAACTAAAAAAAGAGAAAAAAAGGCTGTTAAAGAAACTAAGTCAACCAAAAACGAATCCCCACAATCAATTGCTAAATTTCGTAATCGTTGGGATTCAAAAAAAGCTACTGTTATTTTTGGGGCAATTACCATTATACTTTCTTTTTACATTGCGCTAGGTTGCGTTTCATATCTAGCAACATGGAAAATTGATCAAAGTGAAATATTAGATAAAGGTTTTTGGGAATATCTATTTTCTAGTAATGTAGAAAAAGTAGCAAATTGGAATGGAAAATTTGGAGCTTGGATTTCACACTTATTAATTTACGATTTATTTGGTCTTTCTGCATTTTCACTTCCATTTTTGAGTTTTTTACTAGGAGTTAAATTATTGGCAAACACACATTTACTTCCTTTACGCAAAACTATAATTCAAACAGTCGTTTGGATGTTATTTGGCTCTGTTTTTTTAGGTTACTTCAGTAATTACATCAATTTTGTGGGTGGTAAATTTGGATTCTACATTAATCATTGGTTAAGTTTCACAGTAGGGAAATTTGGAGCTTTTTTGTTTGTTTTATTAATGCTTTATGTTGTGTTAGTTACGTTATACAATCCAAATTTCAATAGTATTTTTTCTATGTTATTTGACCGATTTATTCGAAGCGAAAACGATGATGAATATGAAAATGAAGTAGAAGATGTTATAGAGGAAGAAAATAGAATTCGCATTAAAAAAACGGTTGTCCCTGATGAATTTGAGAAACAAACAGATTTAAAAGATAACATTTTACCTGAGAATGAATTCATAAGCAAACCAGTTCCAAATCAACAATTCGATGATTTCATAACAGAAATAGAAGATGAAGAAACTATTTCAAATATGTATGAACCTATCAACGATAGTCCCATCATAACGTTAATTGATGAAGAAGATGATTTTCAAATTGAAATTCCAGTTGAGCCTGAATATGTTAGTCCAACCCCTGTGATTGCTCCACTTGCTCCAGAAGCAGATTTTCAAGTGGAAATCGGACAACAAGAAGAATTATTGTCTGAACATGAAGCAGATGAATTGAGACAAGAATATGGCGATTATGACCCTACGTTAGATTTGTCTGGATATGTGCTACCATCCATTGAACTTTTAAGGGATTATGGGAATAATGAAATCAGTTTCAACAAACAAGAAATAGATGAAAATAAAAACAAAATTGTTGAGACATTATTAAACTATAAAATTGAAATTGCACAGATAAAAGCAACCATAGGACCGACAGTAACTTTATATGAAATAGTACCTGCTCCAGGTGTTCGTATATCGAAAATTAAAAATTTAGAAGATGATATTGCCCTAAGTTTATCTGCGTTAGGGATTCGTATTATTGCTCCAATTCCTGGTAAAGGTACGATTGGTATTGAAGTTCCGAACAGTAATCCAAAGATGGTATCGATGCGATCTCTAATTGCATCTGAAAAATTCCAAAATACAGACTTTGAATTACCAGTTGTACTAGGAAAAACGATTACAAACGAAACATATACATTTGACTTAACCAAAATGCCACACTTATTGGTTGCTGGTTCGACAGGTCAAGGGAAATCTGTAGGTCTTAATGCTATATTAGTTTCTATACTTTATAAAAAACACCCAGCTCAGGTAAAATTTGTTCTCGTCGATCCTAAAAAAGTTGAGCTTACCCTTTACAACAAAATTGAACGTCATTTCTTAGCAAAATTACCTGGAGAGGAAGATGCGATAATTACTGATACTTCGAAAGTAGTAAACACATTGAATTCATTGTGTATTGAAATGGATGCTCGTTACGAATTATTGAAAGATGCGCAGGTTCGTACTATAAAAGAATACAATGCGAAATTTATTTCAAGAAGATTAAATCCAGAGAAAGGTCATCGTTACCTACCTTATATCGTAGTGTTAATTGATGAGTTTGCTGATTTAATTATGACCGCTGGAAAAGAAGTAGAACATCCTATTGCGCGAATTGCTCAGTTAGCACGAGCTGTAGGTATCCATTTAATTGTAGCAACTCAAAGACCTTCAGTGAATGTTATTACAGGTATGATTAAGGCAAACTTTCCTGCTCGTATAGCATTTAGAGTACTCTCTAAAATTGATTCAAGAACTATTTTAGATCAATCCGGTGCAGATCAATTAATTGGTAGAGGAGATATGTTAATTTCTACAGGACAAGATTTAATTCGTTTACAGTGTGGATTTGTTGATACACCAGAAGTTGAATCAATCTGTGATTTTATTGGAAATCAACGTGCTTATCCTGAAGCATTATTATTACCAGAATATGTTGGCGAAGATGGTGGTTCATCTAAAGATTTTGATTTAGATGACATTGACAGTATGTTTGCAGATGCAGCAAGAATTGTTGTTATGCACCAACAGGGTTCTGCAAGTTTACTCCAACGAAAATTAAAATTAGGTTATAATCGTGCAGGAAGAATTGTTGATCAATTAGAAGCTTTTGGAATCATAGGTCCATTCCAAGGAGCCAAAGCTAGAGATGTACTATATCAAGATCCACAAGCGTTGGAAGAGTTATTACAACAGAAAAACATAGGGTAATCTGAATACTTTTCACACAATTGTAAGCAAATTTTATCAGATTAATCAGTTAAACTTTACTTTATTGATTACAAATGAATTGCAATAAATTTAATTTGAAGTTTCAATTTATTTAAATCAAAATAATTTTACTGATTATAATGTATTTGAATTTGATAACTTATAATATCAATTTAAGCGAGACTTATTAATTGATATTTAATCAATGTAATTGAACTCGTTTGATTAATTGATTTATTAATTAAAGACCTGTAACTAAATTTTAAAAAAACTATCGTTTAATCAGTAATTTATTACAGTAAGTACCATCTTTAGTTACCACCGTTGTAAAGTAAATTTCTTCCGATAAATCTGAAATATCGAAAGCGTACTTATTCAACAAAAGATTAAATTGATCGAATTCTTTAATCACTTTTCCGGTAGCATCAGAAATAAGCACTTTATAAATTGGATCTGTTGATTGTATCACAAAAGAATCAAATGCGGGATTAGGAAATAAATGAATCTCTGTTTTATTTAATTGATTTTCTATGGATGTTTGTTGACTATTCTGATAATAAAAATTAGTCAAGTTATCTTCATTAAATTTCTTTACATTCATATCATACACCTGATCTATCACTTTGTACAAACGACTTTTTTCGTCGTAAATAGTAGTTATCAATCTTGAATATTGATCAGTTACAAATGAATTATCGATGTAAGACCAATTTTGAATAAGTGTTTGAGAAAGAAGTTTATTCTCATTATAGACATACGTTTCTTTTGAAGTTTTCAACCATTCTCCTTTATTTTTATCATCATAATAAAACTGATAATTTTCTTTTTTTAATCCATTTGAAAATACAGAAGAATCTTTACCTGTATTTACCCAAAACCCATATTGATTACAAATTTGTCTGATTACAATTTCTATATCTCCATTTGAGCTATAAGAATAAATCTTCTTTTGATTTGAAATTAATTGATTTGTCCTTTCATCCCATTCTGAAGTTGTTTCTAGGGAAATTCTATTCTTTATATCATATTCAAAACTTAGTCGATCGACATCAATCCATACACCATTCTGTTTTTTATATGTAGTAATAGATTGTATATTATTATTTAAGGTATATGACCATTTTTTAAAAGATATTGTATCCCAAGATTCCGTATTTCCATCTTGATATATATCGAAAACTTTTGACAACAAATTATTTGAATAGGAGTATTTTGTTACATATGAAACTTGTGGATTCATACTTCCGATGAAATGCACTTCTTCAATTAGTTTACCTGTTGCATCGTAATTTAAAATAGATGAATCCCCTTTCTCCCAAAAGTTCTTTGTTTTATCAAAATATATTTGAGCATTTGAAGAAACCCAAAAAGAATTTCCTTTCTGAGAAAAAGTATAAGATGTTAAAATCAAAAATAAAATCAATACTCTATTCATACAAAGTCAATATATTACTAATCTACCAACTTAATGAACGTGTATTTTTGTGCTTTTATTTTATTATTAACTTACAAATGTTTAATAAAGTAGCTTTTTAAACTCTTCCTAATCAGTTATCGAATGAACTCAATTTTCGATATTGATTCATCCGAATTATTTAAGAGATGGACAAATAGTATTTGATCTTCTAATTCATTGAATTCAAACGAAAATATTTCACCATTATACTGAGGTAATTGTTTCGTATAAATTATCCTTCCTAATACATCCTTCACTAGGATTGATAAAAACCCAGATTCTCCTTTTACGAAAATAGTTCCATTCGTAGGATTTGGATATACCTGAGTTTTATTTTCCAAACTTGTCAATTTTGATAATTGTTCTTTTTTAACAATCACTTTTACATATTTAGTCTTACCGTTAGCTAATGTAATTAAATAAGTTACCGTATCTGTAAAGTCATTCGCTGTCGTTCCTGAAATTTGATTCAAGTCTCGAACAGTTACAACTGCGTTTAATTGAACTTTAAATGATGCTACTAATTTGGTTAAATCTGTATTAGCAGGAACTGTAATTATAATTGTAGTATCTTGATTCACTATCTGCTCATTTATATCCAACAACTCAAAAGATATAAATCCTTCATTTTTAGTAGTGTCTAAAACATTCACAACGTAATCTTGTGTTGATCCATCTTCAGCAATTACGGAGTATGTCAATGCTTTTGAGAAATCGTTTACTGTAACACCACTAATTTGTGTAGCTTGTCCGATTTTTAAAGTTGCTTTTGGAGAAATTGTAAATGTAGCTATCAAGTTTTTAAAGTTCGTACCGTTTGGAACAAACGCTGTTATCGTAGTATCATTAATTTTAGCACTTATAGCAGGTTTGAAGTCATTAAAACCAAAGGTAATTATTGATTTTTCTGAAGATTTTGGAGCAGGCGCTTCATACACTGTTACTGTATAATCTTGGGTAGAACTATCTTCTGCCATAACTGTGTAAACTAAACTATTTGTAAAATCGTTTGGAGTTGTTCCACTGACCTGAGTAA
>CANHVK010000013.1 GCA_947464135.1 Flavobacteriia bacterium
CAAAACAAATTGGCAAAAAATGCTTAAAAATGAAGTGGATGAATCGATAGATTTAGCTTCAGAAAAATGGGAATTAGAAGAATTATTGCCATCCGACTTAACTCAATATTTTACCGATGATGAAGATATTGAAAGCTTTGAATACCCTGTTCTAAATTACCCTTCAAAAATTAAAAGTATCGCATTAGAAAAAATCGGAACTTTTACAGGTAATTTAATCGGGATAAAAGGACAATACCTACTATTTGATGATAATCACGTTATTAATTTGCGAAAGTATACAGGATATAATGTAGAATTTAGTGTAATATAATTTTCAACAATCATCATTCGACAATTTTTCTTAAAAAAAGTATCTATCCATATTTTTGCGCTAACTTTAAACCTTCAAAATAAAACCCTATAATTATGTTTGGAAAAGACGAATTTAGAAAATATGCTACAAAACACGTTGGAATCAACAGTATGCATGTAGAAAATTATATTGAATCTTCATTAACACCTTATATCATTGAAGAACGTCATTTGAATATGACTCAAATGGATGTATTCTCTCGTTTGATGATGGATAGAATTATTTTCTTAGGAACTGGTATTAATGACCAGGTAGCTAATATTATCAACGCACAGTTATTGTTTTTAGAATCAGTAGATGCTAAAAAAGATATTCAAATCTACTTAAACTCTCCTGGAGGTTCTGTTTATGCAGGTTTAGGAATTTATGATACAATGCAATATATTAAACCAGATGTTGCAACAATTTGTACAGGTATGGCTGCTTCTATGGGTGCAGTATTGATGTGTGCAGGTGCTGAAGGTAAAAGAACTGCATTAAAACATTCACGAGTAATGATTCACCAACCATTAGGAGGTGCTCAAGGACAAGCTTCTGATATCGAAATCACAGCACGTGAAATTCAAAAATTGAAAAAAGAACTTTACGATATTATTGCACACCATTCTAAACAAGATTACGAAAAAGTGTGGGCTGATTCTGACCGTGATTACTGGATGACAGCAGAAGAAGCAAAAGCTTACGGTATGGTAGATGAAGTTTTGGTAAGAAATCCAAGATAATTCACCAAACAGAAATTTAATTTATGGCTAAAAAAGATTCAAATTGCTCATTTTGTGGAAGGTCGCGCAATCAAGTTGGTATGCTGATTGCGGGAATTTCTGGGCACATTTGTGAAAATTGTATAACACAAGGGTTTTCTATAGTTCAAGAAGAGTTTAATCTTCAAAAAACTACAGATAAAAAACCTCAAGACCTTACAATTTTAAAACCGAAAGAAATCAAAGAAAAACTCGACGAATACGTTATAGGTCAAGAAGATGCAAAAAAAGTTCTTTCCGTTGCTGTTTATAATCACTACAAAAGATTAAATCAAAAGGTAAAAAAAGATGAAGTTGAAATTGAAAAATCGAACCTTATCTTAGTTGGAAGAACTGGTACAGGTAAAACTTTGTTGGCAAAAACAATTGCTAAAATGTTAAATGTACCTTTTTGTATTGCTGACGCAACAGTCTTAACAGAAGCAGGTTATGTTGGTGAAGATGTAGAAAGTATACTTTCTCGTCTTTTACAAGCAGCTGATTATGATGTAGACTCTGCTCAACGAGGGATAGTATTTATTGATGAAATTGATAAAATTGCTCGTAAAAGCGATAATCCTTCTATTACGCGAGATGTTTCAGGTGAAGGTGTTCAACAAGCACTTTTAAAATTATTAGAAGGTACAGTTGTAAATGTTCCACCTCAAGGAGGAAGAAAACATCCTGATCAAAAAATGATTCAAGTAGAAACAAAAAATATACTTTTCATTTGTGGGGGGGCATTTGATGGAATCGAAAAAATTATCTCAAGAAGAATTAATCGTCAAACAATCGGTTTTAACACAGAAGAAACTGAAAAAATTGATGGTGATAATTTTTTGAAATACATCAATCCTACAGATATAAAATCTTATGGATTAATTCCTGAATTAATTGGTCGTTTCCCTTCATTGACATATTTAGAACCTCTAGATGCTAAAAGTCTGAAACGAATACTGACAGAACCTAAAAACGCACTTGTTAAACAATACATTCGTCTCTTTGAAATAGATGGAACAAAACTAAGTTTTGACGGGGCAGTTTTAGATTTTATTGTTGATAAAGCAATTGAATTTAAACTTGGCGCGCGTGGACTTCGTTCTATATGTGAAGCGATATTAAACGATGCTATGTATGATATTCCTTCAGAACAATTAGCTGAATTTAAAGTAACTGTTGATTACGCAAAAGAAAAGTTCTCAAAATCAAATGTTGCAAAATTATCAGTTGCATAAATTTTATTTTTTAATTTTTTTAATTAAGGCTATCCATTTGGGTAGCCTTAATTATTTGTATATCAACAATATTAATAAATACGTAACATTACCTTAAATAGATTAACACAAGGATAAATTTAACTTAAAGAGATTAGAAAAGTACTCTCCTACTTTTGCTTTGTAAAAAAAGATTCTATGGAAACATTGACAAACAAAGACAAAAGTAACATTCACATTTTATTAGTAGATGATGAACAAGACATCCTTGAATTTTTGAAATATAACCTTGAAAGAGAAGGATATAAAATTCATACAGCAAAAAATGGTCAACAAGCTGTAGAAATATTCCAATCTGTAAGACCATCCTTAATTATAATGGATGTTATGATGCCAGTGATGGATGGAATAGAGGCCTGTTATGCAATTCGTAAATTAAATTTATTTCCTCAACCAGTAATCGCTTTCTTAACTTCAAGAAATGAAGATTATTCGCAGGTAGCTGGATTTGAAGCAGGTGCTGATGATTATATAGCCAAACCAATAAGACCAAGACTTTTAATTAGCAAAGTAGAAGCATTGTTAAGAAGAATTATCAAACCTGTTAGACTTCCGAAAATAACAGAAGTTGGAAATATTAAGGTAGATAGAGACAAATATGTTGTTATTTCACAAGATAAAGAGATACAACTTCCTAAAAAAGAATTTGAACTTTTAGAACTGCTATTAAGTAAGCCTCAAAAAGTATTTACTAGAGATGAAATCTTAACCAATGTTTGGGGAAATGAAACAATTGTCGGAGAAAGAACAATTGATGTTCATATAAGAAAATTACGAGAAAAACTTGGAGATGATTATATTCGCACTATTAAAGGTGTCGGTTATACATTTGTAGATAGTGAAAAATAGAAAACCAATTTATTTTGTTTATACAGGTAGTGGAATTATAGCTACTACCTCACTAATAACATTACTTTTTATACATCTAATTTTTTTCAAACTATCAATTTGGATATTCATCATTACTCCATTAATTACATTTACCGTATCTTATTTTATTTTTCATAATTTCATTGTAAAATTCATCAACGAAAAATTAAAGGTTCTTTATCGTTCAATTCAAAAAGAGAAAACGAAACCAAACGAAAAATTTTCGATCAAAATAACGGATGACGTTTTTACAGCTGCTGAAAAAGCAACACAAAATTTCGCTGAAGAGAGCAAAAAAGAAATTTCAACCCTAAAAGAACAAGAAGAATTCAGAAAAGAATTCCTAGGGAATTTAGCCCACGAACTTAAGACTCCTTTATTTTCAATTCAAGGATACATCCTAACCCTACTTGAAGGTGGTTTAGAAGATGAGAAAGTAAATCGTATGTTTTTAGAAAGAGCATCTATTTCTGTTGATAGAATGGTCAACCTAATAGAAGATTTAGACCAAATCAACAAACTCGAAGTAAACTCCCTACAAATGGATTTTACAAATTTTGATCTTATTCAACTAGTATCTGAAATTTTTGAAACATTAGAATTAAAAGCGCAAGAAAAAAATATAACACTTTCTTTTTCAAAAACATATTCTTCAATCTATGTTTATGCCGACAGATCAAGAATAGCTCAAGTTTTTACCAATCTTATCAGTAATTCAATTAATTACGGGAACGAAAATGGAGAAACAATCATTCGTTTTCATGAAATGAACGATGTATTACTGATTGAAGTTTCTGATAATGGACCAGGAATAGACAAAAAAGATATTCCTAGACTATTCGAAAGATTTTATAGAGTTGAGAAAAGTAGAGCAAGAAATGAAGGTGGTTCTGGCTTAGGTTTAGCTATCGTAAAACACATCATTGAATCTCACAAACATTCCATTCAAGTAAGAAGTACAGTTGGTATTGGATGTACATTTTCTTTCACTTTAGATTTAACTAAAGACAAAGAAGAAAAACTTGTAACGAGTAAAGGCATTACTATCAGATAATTATTTCCTGAGAAATATCTACCCTGTTAAATATTTATTAAAAAGAGAAAATAAATCTGTTTTAATTTGGTTTTTGTTTAATCTTTTTATTCCTTTGTTAAACAAAACTGTTTAATGTTTTATTAATTTCATTAAACAAAAAACAAAGGGTTATGTCAACTATAGAGTTTAACGATTCCTTGATAAGTCTTGAAGCAAAACTTATCTCATTTGCAAAAAGCTTCACTAGAAGTGAAGAAGATGCTCGCGATCTTACGCAAGAAACAATGTTAAAGGCATTAGTCTATAAAGACTACTACAAACCTCAAACAAACTTCAAAGCGTGGGTATTTACTATTATGAGAAATGTATTTATTAATCAATACAGAAGAAATAGTAAGTCAAAAACTTTGTTTGATTATAGTAAAGACTTATATTTACTAGCAAACTCTGTCGCTAATTACGACACACCTAATAATTACATTTACGATAAAGAAATAAATGCTCAAATAAATGCGCTTCACGATGAATATAAAAAGCCATTTATGATGCATCATGAGGGATTTAAATACAAAGAAATCTCTGATAAACTAGACATTCCAATTGGAACAGTTAAAAGTAGAATTTTCATAGCTAGAAAGAAGCTAATGGAAAAGCTACCAGAATACGAATCAGCAATATAACATACTATGAAGAAAAACGTTACCATAATCGGTGCGGGGATTTCGAGTCTTTCAACTGCTTGCTTTTTAGCAAAAGAAGGATATCAAGTTACAATCCTTGAGAAAAACAAAACAATCGGAGGACGTGCTCGTCAATTCTATACAGATGGTTTTGTATTCGATATGGGACCTAGCTGGTATTGGATGCCAGATGTGTTTGAACGTTTTTACAATCAATTTGGTTATACAACTGCTGATTTCTACGAATTAAAAAGATTAGATCCATCCTACCGTGTTTTTTGGGATGACGACTCATTCGATGACATTCCTTCTGATCTTGAAACCTATAAAAATTGGTTTGAAAAATTAGAGCCAGGAAGTAGCAAACACCTTGAACAGTTTTTAAAGGAAGCGAAGTATAAGTATGAAGTTGGTATGAATGATTTAGTACACAAACCTAGTCTTTCTTGGTCTGAATTTTTAGATGGAAGAATTATTTCGGGAATGTTCAAACTACATTTATTCTCTTCATTTGCTAAATATATTCGCAAATATTTTTCTCATAAAAAGATTATTTCTCTTTTAGAATTTCCAGTTCTATTTTTAGGTGCAACACCAAACGAAACTCCCGCACTGTATTCATTAATGAACTATGCTGACATTGAATTGGGAACTTGGTATCCAATGGGTGGAATGTATAAAATAATTGAATCATTCGAAAAAATAGCAAAAGGATTAGGTGTTACAATATTAACAGATGAAGAAGTAATTGGATTTAATTATTCGAACAATACAATTACTCACACAAACACTAAAAATCAAAGTATACAAACTGACATTTTAATTTCTGGAGCTGATTACAATCATACAGACAAGAAACTCGTTCCTGATTATGCTAATTACTCTGAAAATTATTGGGATAAAAGAGTTATGGCTCCATCGAGTTTGTTATTTTACGTGGGTGTAAACAAAAAAATAGAGAATCTTCAACATCATAATTTATTTTTTGATGCTGATTTTGAAGAACATGCACATAATATTTACAAAGACCCAGCTTGGCCAAACAATCCTCTTTTTTATGTTTGTTGTCCTTCCAAAACGGATACAACTGTAGCGCCAGAAGGAAAAGAAAACTTATTTATACTTGTCCCAATCGCGTCAAACATTAATGATGATGAATCGATTAGACAAAAATATTTTAATTCTTTAATTGAACGTATTGAAAAACACACAGGTTGTTCAATTAAAAATGATATAATCTATCAAAAAAGCTACTGTATTAGTGATTTCAAAAAAGACTACCATGCATTTAAAGGAAATGCATATGGTTTAGCAAATACGCTATTACAAACGGCTATATTAAAGCCTACACTTAAAAATAAAAAGTTGAAAAATATGTTTTATACTGGCCAACTTACTGTTCCAGGACCTGGTGTCCCACCTTCAATAATCTCTGGTGAAGTTGTTGCAAAACAAGTATTAAAACAGTTTTAAACTTTAATTAACCCACTAAATCTACCACTATGAAGAGTATTTTTGACAATCTTTCTTATGAAATGAGTAAAACTACCACCAAAAGGTATAGCACCTCATTTTCTTTGGGAATACGTTTTCTTCATAAGAAAATACATAAACCGATTTATGCTATTTATGGTTTTGTTCGCTTTGCGGATGAAATTGTAGATAGTTTCCATGGTTTTGATAAAAATCACTTATTAATTGACTTCAAAAAACAAACTTTTGAAGCAATTGAACAAGGAATTTCTTTAAATCCAATTTTAAATTCTTTTCAAGATACGGTAAACAAATACCAAATTCCGCATGAATTAATTCATACTTTTTTGAATAGTATGGAAATGGATTTAAACAAGCAAATTTACGATCAATCTAAATACGAAGAATATATTCTTGGTTCTGCTGAAGTTGTTGGTTTAATGTGTTTGAAAGTTTTTGTAAATGGCGATAAAGACACTTATGAAGACCTAAAATATTATGCCATGAAACTTGGTTCAGCCTTTCAAAAAATCAACTTTTTACGTGACTTAAAGGCTGATTACAAAGAATTAGGAAGAACTTATTTTCCAAACGTTGACATGACTTTTTTTAACGATAAGACTAAAAAAGAAATAGAAAAAGACATTGAAATTGATTTTAATTTAGGATTAGAAGGAATTAAAAAACTACCGAATTCTTCTCGTTTTGGTGTATATGTTGCTTATGTTTACTACCACAATTTATTTGTGAAAATTAAAAAGCAAAGTGCTAAAACAATTTTAAACGAAAGAGTAAGAATACCAAACAATAAAAAGTTAAGTTTACTATTTTATTCTTATATTAAACATAATTTGAATTGGATATAATGGAAGAACATGTAATTTTAGTAGATGAAAATGACCACGTATTAGGTACAATGCCTAAAATGGAAGCTCATTTACAAAATAAATTACACAGAGCCTTTTCTGTTTTTATATTCAATTCAAACAATGAATTACTAATTCATCAACGGGCTGCTGACAAATACCACTCTGCTAACCTGTGGACGAATACCTGTTGTTCGCATCAAAGACCTAATGAAAATAACATTGAAGCTGCAGAAAGAAGGTTAGAAGAAGAAATGGGAATGCAGGCAGAAAACTTGGTTGACAAATTTCATTTTATATATCAAGTTAAATTAGAAAATGATTTATATGAGCACGAATTAGACCATGTGCTTGTTGGAGTATCAAATGAAGATCCTAATCCCAACCCAAATGAAGCACAAGATTATAGATGGATAAACATAGATGATCTTAAAAAAGAAATTGAACAAAAGCCTGAAGATTTTACCTTTTGGTTTAAGAAAATTATAACTGAATATAGCGAATCCTTATCTCCAGAATATGAAAGTTTGTAGAAGAGAAACATTTAATGCGGCACATCGCCTTTTTAATCCAACTTTTGATGATGCTAAAAATCAAGCAATTTTTGGAAAATGTAACAACCCAAACTATCATGGTCATAATTATGCTTTATTAGTATGTGTTGACGGGCCTATTGATCCTGAAACAGGCTATGTTATTGATTTAAAAATTCTCGCTGATATTATTGATGAGGAGGTGCACAATCCTTTTGATCATAAAAATCTAAATTTAGATTGTCCTGAATTTGAAAATATTATTCCTACTGCAGAAAATATAGCTGTAGTGATTTGGAATAAGATAAGAAAACGCTTAGACTCATCCTATGAACTTGAATTAACGCTTTGGGAAACAGAAAGAAATAGCGTTTTTTATAATGGAAAATAATACTGTTCTTTTTTGGCATCGTCGAGATTTACGAATTCACGACAATCATGGCTTATACAAATCATTAACATCTGGATATAAAGTTGTTCCCATTTTCATTTTTGATACAACAATTTTATCAAAACTGAAATCAGATGACCAACGAGTTATCTTCATTCATCAATTTGTCAAAAAACTTAAAAATCAATATCAATCATTTGGATCAGATCTACATGTTTATGTTGGAAATCCAATTGATTTAATACCTAGTCTTGCTCAAAAATACAAGGCTAAAAAAGTATTTACAAACAGAGATTATGAGCCTTATGCTTTAGAGAGAGATAAAACTATTTTTGAAAAATTAAAATTATCAGAAATTGATTTTATAGGCTCCAAAGACCATGTAATCTCTGAAAAAAATGAGGTCATCAAAGATGATGGTAAACCTTATACTGTATTCACTCCTTATTCTAAAAAATGGAAGTCAATACTTTCTGATGAACATCTTAAAAGTTACGAAACAACAAAACATACAAATCAACTTTTATCATTTTCTGAAAAATCAACATTAATTTCTTTAGAAGAATTAGGCTTTCAAAAAGAAGCAAAAGTAAATTTTCCTGAAGATAGAACAGCAATTTCAGTTTTATCTAACTATAGCGAACAACGTGATTTTCCAGCTGTAAATGGGACATCGAAATTAGGTGTTCACCTACGTTTTGGAACAATTAGCATCAGAGAATTAGCAAATCAAGCCAAACAAACAAATGAAACTTACCTTAATGAATTAATTTGGCGCGATTTTTATCAAATGATAATTTATCATTTTCCACATTCAGCTGAAAATTCATTCAGACCTGCTTACGACAGAATTCCTTGGGAAAATAATGAAACGCTATTCAAAGCATGGTGTGAAGGTAAAACAGGTTACCCTTTGGTAGATGCTGGTATGAGAGAATTGAATACTACGGGCCATATGCATAACCGTGTTCGTATGGTTGTAGCTAGTTTTTTAACAAAACATTTGCTTATTGATTGGCGTTGGGGAGCTGCTTATTTTGCAGAAAAATTACTCGACTTTGAATTAGCTAGTAATTCTGGTGGATGGCAATGGGCCGCAGGATCTGGTTGTGATGCGGCACCCTATTTTAGAATTTTTAATCCAACTTTGCAATTAGAAAAATTTGACAAAGAACTACGTTATGTTAAACATTGGGTTCCTGAATACGGCACTGCATCGTATGTCAAACCAATTGTAGAACATGCAATCGTAACGAAACGAACAATTGCCGTATTCAAGGAAACACTAAATAGTTGATTAATATAAACCGATTATTTCTCTTACTTCTATTTCTTCTATTTGTTTTTGAATTCCTTCTCTATCCAAGTAGGTTCTGACAACTTTTCTACCTTTAATTATCATCTTTTTCCCTTTTGCTCCAAAACGTTCAATAAAAAGAGCAACGGTTCCCCAGGCAAACATACGATGCCAAATTGTATCCTCTCCCAAATGCGATGCAAATTGAAATCGCGCCACTTTAGCACCGTTTTCAAATTGGGTGACTTTTGCAAAGTCACCCATATTTCCAATAATTGTAATCGTTTCCATAATTTATAATAATATTAAATCATTCACTTCAACCTCAACTACAAACCTTCGGTCTCCAGACTTACCCTTATAAAAACGAGACACCAATCTACCCTCTACCGCAAGATTTAACCCTTTTTGACCAAATTTTTCCAAAACACTAACCCATCTTCCCCAAGCGGATATGCGATGCCACTGTTTTCTTTCTTTTGTGTTTCCTTCTCCATCTAAATAAACTTCAGTAGTTGACAATGAAAATTGAGCTATTTTTCTTCCATTTTCTAGTTCTAATACTTTTGGTTCAGAACTAATTTTTCCTATTAGATTTACATGATTCATAATGTGTTTGTTTTTAAAAATTAATAATTAGTTAATTGATTTTCGTTGGATCATCATAAAATCCTGGATTTCGATTTCAACTGAATTTTTTGTCGTTCCGTCTTTTAATTGATATTCTTTTTGCACTAATCTTCCTTCAACTGCAATTTCAACTCCTTTATCTAATGTGTTACAAATTCGTTCCGCAACTTTACCCCATGCAGTAATTGCATGCCATACCGTATTATTATTCCACTCACCAGTAGTTTTATCTTTAATTCCTTCACTTACGGCTAACGAAAAACGTGTCAACGAATACTCTTTTTCGCCTACTTTTCGCATCTCTGGTTTAGCACCTAATCGTCCGATCAAATTCACTTTGTTTTTTAAATTGTTCATGTGTTTGTTTTTTAAAATGAATACTAATTTGTTTGTTCGTGTCGTTTGTTTGTTTCGACTCTGCAAAGTTGTGAAGGGTGTCAAATCTTATTCGATTATTAACCATTTAATTTCGAATGTTATTCGTTTGTAATCGTTTAAAAATGGATATAACATTATATAACAAATAGTTAAATAAAATTCCATTTACATATTTTATTGTGTATAATTAAAAAATTTGACTTTAAAAGAAATAACTTCAGCAAGAAACTATTCATTATTCCAGAGATTAAAAAACAATAATTTGATAGTTAGATCCATGAATAATCCAATACAGCTTTTGATATTTATCGCATAACAAGTATATTAGTATTCTATTGGATCGATTGACTATTAAAAAAATGGTATTCTAACATAATAGAAATTTAGGCAATTGGGTATAGCGACAAGTTAGGAGAAAGCGTAGTGGACGAAACACCATAAACAAAGAACAGACATCTATGAATAGACTTTTAATAATTCTGACTTTTTCACTTTTTGCTATTAATTGTAATGGACAGAAAGCATCTAACCCAAAAATCGAGAAAGTCTTTCTTGACAAATCTGACTCAACAAAAAACTGTTATACAATAATATACCCACCAAAACTACCTTGGACAGGATATTTGTTCCTTATTCCAGGTTTTGGTGAAACAGCAGAAGATGTTTTACAACAAACAGAGCTACCAAAGAAGTTAGCTCAAAGCGGAATACTAACAATTATCCCAACTTTTCAAGATGGTGTTTTATCTTTAGGGGTAGATAGTTTAAGTCAACAAACCTTTGACAGAATTTTAAAAGATGCAACTTCTAAACATAAACTTCTTGATCTAAAATTTTATGTTGGTGGATTTTCAATTGGTGGTAGTTGTGCGATTAAATATGCCGAAAACTCGACTGTAAAACCAACAGCAGTTTTTGCTATTGACCCACCACTCGACTGGGAAAAATTTTATAATTCTTCCAAAAGAAATATTAGACTTTCAAAAGACAGCGAAGCCAATCAGGAAAGTTTGTATATGATAGACAGACTTGAAAAAGAAACAGGCGGAAGTCCAACAACTAACCTTTCTGAATATTACAAACTTTCTCCTTATTCATTTTCCGACACAACACAAGCAGCAATTAAAAAAATAATCACGATACCTTTAAGAATTTACACAGAACCCGACATTAATTGGTGGTTAAAAGAACGTGGTGCCGACTATACCGGTATGAATTCGACCGAATGTTCAGCAATGATAAATGAACTGAATAGACTCGGAAATCAAAAAGCGGAATTGATAGCGACACAAAATAAAGGTTATAGAAAACCCGACAATAGAAGACATCCACATTCTTGGAGTATTGTGGACAATGACGAATTAATAAAATGGTTGCTAAAACAAAAATAACACCAGTAGGTAACTGCCGTTTTACAAAAGCGGGGGTTTCGTGCTTTTATGACAGTGAATTGCTAAATTCAAGTTTAGTGCATCTAATTAAGTTTATTGCTAAAAATCCCCGCCTTCGCAAAACAGCAAAACGTTAAACAAATAAATTCAATTAATCTATGTATAAAAAATTCTTCACAATTTAAATTATCCACTTGTAATTCCACTTTTCCGAAAAAATATATTTAGATTCAATTTGCTGAAAATTGCAAACAAATTATTTTATCCTAAAAAACTATTTTTTGAAAAGAATCATTTTTAGAATTAAAATATCCCATTTAAACTGATTTTTCTTGCAATAAGATTACTTTTAGAAACTAATTCAATAAAAGAACATGCAAAAAATAAAACAACTCTCATTCATTTATTTACTTCTAATTGTTTCCATCTATTGGACGATGCCAATTTTCAACTTTGGATTTTGGGGAGTTCCAGCTTATTTGTTAATTGCTATCCTTATTTATATACTATTTAGTAATAAAATTTCATTTCAAGTTCAAGGAAAGAACAATCAGAAAATAAACTACTCATTTAATATCCACAAAGGATTTTATATTTTGATTGGTTCGATTATTTTTTACATGACTATTATTCCAATTATAACTTCCTGGTCTTTAATTCACAACCAATCTTACAAAAAATTAATAGGGAAAATAGAAATTGGAAAAAACTTTTCAGACCATATGGAACCTATATCAATTAAAAATGTTCGTGTTGTTGATCAAGAACTTGCGGCAATTTTAGGGGATAAAGTATTAGGTAGTCAACCAGCATTGGGTAGCCAAGTGAATTTAGGAGAATTTACAATTCAAAAAGTAAAAGATGAGCTATATTGGGTTGCTCCACTAGAACATTCAGGATTTTTTAAATGGAATAAAAACAAACAAGGAACTCCTGGATATGTAATGGTAAATGCTACCAACGAAAGAGATGTGAAATTGGTAAATCAAATAAACGGTAAAAACGTAAAAATCAAATATCAACCTAATGCTTATTTTCAAGATAATTTAGAACGATATATTTATTTTAATGGATATATGACATCTGGAATGACAGACTACTCATTTGAAATTGATGACGTTGGAAATCCATATTGGGTGGTAACTAAATATACAAAGAAAATAGGTTTTTACGGATCAGATGCATCAAGTGTGTTGGTTGTAAATGCTACAACTGGTGCGATTACTGAATATGCAATAAACAACGTTCCTGAATGGATAGATCGTCTACAACCTCAAAAATTTATTGAAGAACAATTAAATGATTGGGGAGAATATATCAACGGATATTGGAATTTTTCAAATGAAGGGAAATTACAAATCACTGAAGAATTAACCCTAGTTTATGGTGAAGACAACAAATCTTATTGGTATACAGGTTTAACATCCGTTGGCTCAGATGAATCAACAGTTGGTTTCATTTTAGTTGATACTCGAACAAAAAAAGCAGTTTGGTACAAACAAAGTGGTGCAACAGAAACAGCAGCAATGGGTTCTGCTGAAGGGAAAGTACAAGAAAAAGGATATACCGCTACTATCCCTACACCATACAATATCAATAACATCCCAACTTACGTCATGACTTTAAAAGACAATGGTGGATTAGTTAAAATGTATGCAATGGTTTCAATTCAAGATTATACGATCGTTGGTGTTGGGAATTCATTACAAGAAACATTGATGGCGTATAAAAATGCTTTCAATGCTACTGGGAATAAATTTAGCACTTCAACTAAATCAAATAAAATTAAATTGAAAACAATCATAAATAGAATTAATTCTGATGTGAAGAATGGAAATTCATTTTATTATTTCATTGTAAATGGTAGTAATAAAACATTCATCGGAAGTACTCAAATTTCCAATGACATTCCTATATCTATGATTGGTGATAGTATCGAGATAATTTATGAAGAAGATTCAGAGAAATTAATTGGTGTATCTAGTTTTAAAAACTTAATGCTAAAAAACTAATCTTCTCTTAAAGTATCGTCTATATGTTCCTGTAAACTATTAAGTTCTAACATTACAGAATCTTTTAGGGCAGTAACTCGATGCACTACATTTGGATAAATATCGACTTTAGCAGGTTGGTCAAGAATAATTTCACTCCATTCATTTTGGCCAACTTGCTTGTATTCAAACTTTAACTTACCAAAAAGCAAATAAAATTTTTCAGGATTCTTGGTAATTTCTTTTCCCTCGTGATAATGATTTCCAAAGACGGTCCCCTCTTTTCTATAAATTGACAAAGTTTTTCCTGAACGATCTAATACAATTTCTGCTGTTGTTCCTCGTTCATCTTGACCGATATAATCAAATTTGGTTATTTCTATCCTTTTATTCATGGTGATAAGGTTCATTATTAAGTATCGTCATTGCACGATATAATTGTTCAAAAAAGATCATACGAATCATTTGATGCGAAAAAGTCATTGTGGAAAGTGAAATTTTACCGGATGCTTTTGCATACACATCATCAGAAAATCCATACGCACCACCAATTACAAATACAATTGCTTTACCGCCAAGGTTAAATTGTTGCTGTATAAATTGAGAAAAAGAAACAGAAGAAAATGTTTTCCCTCTTTCATCTAATAAATAGATTTTATCATTACCTGCTTTTGTTAAAATCTCTTTTCCCTCGGCATCTTTTACTTGTTGGAAAGTCAATTTTTTGGCGTTTTTAATATCAGGGATTTCGATACGTTCTAACTGCACATAATGCTTCAATCGATTGATATATTCATTTTCACCTGCAACTAAAAAATCCTTTCCTGTTTTACCGATACAAATCAACTTGACTTTCATGGTAATTAATTTTCGATTTCGATTTCAAATTCACTATTCAATACAAATCGACCTTCAAAAGATTTTTCAGATCCAGGCATTTCAAGTCCTTTTATTTTGGAAGTCTTTCCTGAAAGAATCAAATCAACTACTTGTTTATCTGTTAATTTCTTATTTAGTAATCCAAATGGAATTTTAAACCCACACATACCAAAGTTCCCACAACCATAAGCAGTTTTCCCTTTTTTTATTGGTGCTTGTTTACATTTTGGACAAGTTAATTCTTCAGGATTTTCAACTTTTTTAGGCTTAGGTTCTCTTGGTTTTCGCTCCACTTTAGGCGCTGCTACTTTTTCTGGTTCTAAATTAATTACACGACGCGTATTAAAAATAACTTCATCAGTAAGTTCCCGCACCATTTGAATTAATTCCGTTTTGAATGTTTCTAATTCGTATTCTCCTTTTTCAATCAATCGTAATTTTCTTTCCCAATCACCTGTTAATTCAGCACTTTTTAATAATTCATTTTGAATTGTATCTATTAAATCTACTCCTGTTTGCGTAGGAACAATATTTTTCTTTTTACGTTCTATATATTTTCTTTTGAATAAAGTCTCTATGATATTTGCTCGGGTTGATGGTCTTCCTATACCATTATCTTTCAATAATTCTCGCATTTCTTCATCCTCCACTTGCTTACCAGCTGTTTCCATAGCTCGTAATAAAGTTGCCTCTGTATAATATTTCGGTGGTGAAGTTTTACCATGATGAATTTTTGGTATATGTGGACCACTTTCCCCTTCAACAAATACTGGCATTACTCTTTCTTCCTCTTCTTTTTTTACATTTTCATCCCCTTGAACTTGTCGAAGGTTATCATTTTGATAAACCTCTCTCCATCCTGGCTCTAAAATTTGTTTACCTGTAGCTTTAAACTCAACTTGTCCGACTTTTCCCAATACTGTAGTATTTGAAACTTTACATTCCGGATAGAAAACTGAAATGAATCGCTTAGCAATGAGATCATAAATATGTTCTTCAATTAATGGAAGTGTCCCTGGATTGATTCCAGTAGGAATAATCGCATGGTGATCTGTTACTTTCTTATCATCAAATACCGCTTTTGATTTTGGAATTGGTTTAGTTAATAATGGCGCTATTAATCCTTCGTATTGTTTCATTCCTTGTAAAATACCTGGAACTTTAGGGTAAATATCTTCTGATAAGTAGGTTGTATCAACGCGAGGATAAGTGACTAACTTTTTCTCATAAAGATTTTGGATTCCTTTCAAGGTGTCTTCGGCTGAATAAGCAAACTTCTTGTTAGCTTCTACTTGTAAAGCAGTCAAATCAAATAATCTCGGATTCCCTTCTTTTCCTTCTTTTTGTTCAAAAGATGTAATTTCAAAAGGATGATTTTGAAGATAGCTTAAACCTTTGTCTGCTTTATCTAAAGACTTTAGCCTATCAATAGTTGCGGAAAACTCAACTTCTCGATAAAGGGTTTTTAATTCCCAATATTCTTCCGAATTAAATACGACTATTTCTTTATGACGCGCAACAATCATTGCCAACGTAGGAGTTTGTACTCTACCGATTGATAACGTTGCTTTTCCTTGACCAAATTTTTTAGTAAACAAACGTGTAGCATTCATTCCTAACATCCAATCTCCAATAGCACGCGCGCTACCCGCAGCATACAAATTATCGTATTTTTTGGCTTCAACTAATTTTTGAAAACCCTCTTTGATCGCTTCTTCAGTTAAAGATGAAATCCAAAGTCTTTTAATGGGCGCTTTACATTTTGCCTTTAATAATACCCAACGCTGAATTAGTTCTCCCTCTTGACCAGCATCCCCACAATTTATGACTTCTTCGGCTGCTTGAACTAATCTTTCTATTGTATGAAATTGTTTTGCTACTCCTTGATTATCTATTAGTTTAATCCCAAAACTTGATGGAACCATTGGTAGATCTTCTAAACGCCAATATTTCCATTTTTCTGTATAATCCTGAGGTTCTTTTAATGTACATAAATGACCGAAAGTCCACGTTACTTGATACCCGTTTCCCTCCATATACCCATCTTTGGCTTGATTTGCACCAATAACCTTCGCTATATCTCTCGCTACACTTGGCTTTTCAGCAATACAGACTATCATAGTTTCAATTAAGCTTTTGTAAATTAAGTTTTTTGGGAGTGCTAAATGCTAAAATCGGTATAAATAACAACACTCCATAAGTAAGCACTTTAAAATGATCGTAATATTCATTAAAAGTCCCTAAAATCAAATGACAATTCGTTAAAAAATAAAGTATTACTATATATGTTATAAAAAAATAAAACTTAAAATTCTTTTTATTATTCCCCAATTTATCAAAGTAATGAGTCCAATAAAAAGACAAATAAACAATTGATGGGAAAAGAAAATAAAATGCATAGTGCTGTTGATGTGGAAAAATCAATGGAACCAAAATAAAAATATAACTCAATTCATACAAAGAAATAAATTTGTCTTCTTGTTTTTTGAAAAAATTGAATTTCAAAAAAAATAATGTAAAAGCTATTAAAATCAATCTAACTATTTGAATAGTAAAATGTAATTTATCGATTGAAACATTAACAATATTTCTTTTTATTGGTAGCGCATAGAAATCACCACTATTCTCGACTAAAAGTATTGATAATAAAGTAGTCAAAGAATGAAAGCTTCTTTCAGCTGTGTCTAAAATGTGAATTGAGTTATTTGGATTAAGTGAAATCCATCTTTCATTCAATAAGAATAAAACATGATCTAAATCCATAAATATAATCGGTGTAAATTGTAAAAATAAAATTAGAATTACAATCAATAAAGACTCCTTAAAATAAGATCTATATAGCAAGTAAGGGATTAATACAATTGGTAAAATTTTAATTGAAATACCTATTGCAATTAATAAACTTCCTAAATATATTTTCCTTTTTTGAATTAACTCAATCCCCTTTAAACTTAAAAACAAAATTGATATAGTCATTTGACATAGATGTAGATTGTCTCTTAAAAATCGTAAGATAAAAAGCCAACATACTACTTTAAAAATGAAAAAACTTTTTTTACTTAAAAATTCAATAGGTACCCACCGACAAAGCAACTGCCATGTTTTATAAAACAAAAAAATATTAAAGGAAATCCATATAAATTTCGCAAAATAAAGCGGCAAAAAACTTAAAGGATAAATAAGTATTGCAAAAAATAAGTCGTAATAATAATGAAATGATATATTATAAAATTCAGTATAAATATTTTTTCCTTTAAACAAATCTTTTGAAGCATCAAGAAAAATTTTAAAATCTCCTCCTCCTTTAGATTCTATAAGTGTGAAAATGAAAAGAAACAAATAAAAAATAAGAGATTTATAATTAATTTTATGCATAATCGATATCATCTAAATAATAGAAATATTTTTGTTAAATTCTTTAAACTTTGAAATTAACAAATTTATGTCTTTCAAAAATTTATACATTAAAAATAAACTCTATTTTATTTCAATTTTAACTATTTGTATTTGCTCTATTTTTTCAATAGGATTTTTTCATCCCGATGAACATTACCAAATTTTAGAGTTTGCAAATTATAAGTTAGGCAATATTGATGAAAGTCAATTACCATGGGAATTTCAAGAAAAAATAAGACCTACCTTACAACCAGTTTTTGCATTAATATCAATTAAGTTTCTCAATAGTTTATCTATTTTTTCTCCCTTCGCTATTACATTCATATTTAGACTAATTTCTTCCACATTATCATGCTATACTCTTTATAGATTATATACCTATTTTAAGAATGAATTTAAATCCGAAATTATTTTGATGTGGTTCAACTACTTTTCATTTTTCTCTTGGTTTTTATTATTTATTGGTGTACGATTTTCTTCTGAAAATTGGTCGGGATGTATTTTAATAATTGGAATCTTAAATTATTTATCATCTGAAAATAAAACGATTAAAACATATTTATTACTCGGTATATTTTTTGGAATCGCTTTTCAACTTAGGTTCCAATCTGCATTTTTTATAGTTGGATTTCTATTTTGGCTTCTTTTGATAAACAAATCAGCAATTAAATCCCTGGTCTATTTAAGCTTGGCTTTTATCACTATTTTTTCAATAGGTATACTATTAGATTCATGGTTTTATCAATCTTATACACTTTCTCCCTTTAATTATTTTTACCAAAATATTGTTTTAAACAAAGCAGCAAATTTCGGTACCGAACCATGGTGGTATTATTTCAAAAGTGCTTTCGAAAAAGGAATACCTCCTCTAAGTATCTTATTTATTTTAGCAACAATTTATTTCTGTATTAAAAATCCACGAAATGCAATCACTTGGTCTATCCTTCCTTTCATAATGATACATTTCTTCATAGGACACAAAGAACTTCGGTTTTTATTCCCTGTTTTTTATTTTTTACCTTATATTCTTATAAAATCACTTGATATGTATATCACCAAAAAACAATGGATAATCACTAATAAAAGCAACATTTATAACTCAATGAAATTTATAATTATTTTAAACTTAATTATTTATTGTGTGGTAATTTTTAGACCGATGACTACGAAAGTTTATTTATATCAATTTCTTTACACTAATTGTAAGCAAGCTTCTACTATTTATTTTACAGACAATAATCCGTTTGAAGAGATTTCTTTTTACAAACGAAAAAATTTAACATTGAAAAAACTAGAAACAAAAATAGAAAACAACTTAACCAATGAATATCGAAAGGAATATATAATTACAATCCCCGAAAAAAAACATTTATTTAAAAATAAAACACTGATATACCAAACTTATCCTAATTGGCTTAAAAATTTCAATATTGGAAATTGGATGGGGAAAAGCGAACAATATTTGATTTATGAAATTTAATTTACAAATAGTTTATCTTTTCGAATATTTAAATATTTGAAATGAATGTACATTTTTTTCATCTGCATGGTATTGTAGCACAGATTCTTTTTTCCATTTCGTCTCATCAAAAATTGGGAAAAAAGTATCTGGTTTATATGCATAATCAATCTCAGTAATAAACATTTCTTCTAACTTCGGATGATTAATTGCTTCATTATAAATCTGTCCACCACCAATGATAAAAACGGTACGTTCATTTTCATCTGCATAATGAATTAAACATTCATCAACAGAAGTAAATACCTTACATTCTCCTGCATCAAAGTTTGAATTTCTACTTAAAATAACATTTTCTCTGTTAGGAAGTGGTCTGTATTTTAAAGGTATAGAATCGTAATTTTTCCTTCCCATTACTACAATATGACCTTTTGTAGTTTCTGTAAAAAAACGCATTTCAGCGGGTAAATGCCACATCAAATCATTGTCTTTACCGATACCTCGGTTTTTATCCATTGCTACAATTAGAGAAAGCTTCATATTAATTTAAGAAAAGACTATTAGATAAAAGATTGAAAGACAGATCAACAAAATAATTATTTAAACAATATGTTCTTTTGTTTATCTGTCATTTTCTATACCGCTACATCTCCTTTGATATGTGGATGTGGGTCGTAATTTAGCAATTCAAAATCTTCCAATTTAAAAGAAAAAATGTCTTTTATTTCAGGATTTATTTTCATTGTTGGTAAAGGTCTAAAATCACGTGTTAATTGCAATTTAACTTGATCAAGGTGATTATTATATAGATGTACATCTCCAAATGTATGGACAAAATCACCCAATTTTAAATCACAAACTTGAGCAATCATCATTGTCAATAAAGCATAAGAAGCAATATTAAAAGGAACTCCTAAAAATGTATCTGCACTGCGCTGATATAATTGACAACTCAATTTTCCTTCCGAAACATAAAATTGGAACAAAGAATGGCAAGGAGGCAAAGCCATTGTGTCAACATCTGCAACATTCCAGGCAGAAACAATTAATCTTCTTGAGTCAGGATTTTGTTTAATTTGGTCTATTAATTTTTTGATTTGATCTATTGTACCTCCGTTTCCGTCAGGCCAACATCTCCATTGACGACCATAAACTGGACCTAATTCACCTTCATCATCAGCCCATTCATCCCAAATGGAAACATTATTATCTTTTAGATATTTAATATTTGTTTCTCCTCTTAAAAACCATAATAACTCAACAATGATAGAACGTAAATGTACTTTTTTAGTTGTTAACAGAGGAAACCCTTCATTCAAATCAAAGCGCATCTGATAACCAAAAGTGGAAATTGTTCCGGTTCCGGTTCTATCTCCTTTTTGTGTACCGTTTTCTAAAATATGATTTAATAAATCGTGATATTGTTTCATTAGATGAACAAATTTTAAGATTCAGATCGTTTATTTATCTCATCACGAATTTTTGAAGCTAATTCGTAATCTTCATTTTCAATAGCTTGTGTTAAATGCTCTTCTAATTGATCTAAATTCATTGTAGCCATTCCTGATTTTTGTTCTACTATCGTGTTTTCTTGTTCTGGAGCATCAGCAGTTAATTCATTATTTTCATCCAATAGAATCCCCGCACTTGCAAGAATATTTTCATAAGTAAAAATTGGACATTTAAATCTTACTGCCAGAGCAATTGCATCAGAAGTTCGGGCATCTATTTCACTAAATTTACCATCTTTAGAACAAACAATTTTAGCAAAAAAGACTCCTTCAACTAAATTATAAATTATAACTTCTTCTACACCTATTTGAAAAGATTGAGCGAAAGTTTTAAATAAATCATGAGTAAGAGGTCTAGTTGGAGTCATTTTCTCCAATTCAATAGCTATCGCCTGAGCCTCGTATCCTCCAATAATTATTGGTAAACTTCTTTTACCTCCTGCTTCACCTAAAACCAAAGCGTAAGCACCAGATTGAGTTTGACTGTATGAAAGACCAACAATATCAAGTTTAATTTTAACCATAAAAACTTTAAATAAAGTGAGGGATGTACCCTCACCGGTATTTATTATGAACGATTAGTTCGCGTTTTTGAACTTTTTAATTGCTTCAGTAAGTTTAGGAAGTACATCAAAAGCATCCCCCACTATTCCATAATCAGCCGCTTTAAAGAAAGGAGCTTCAGGATCTGAATTAATAACTACAATCACTTTTGAACCATTGACACCTGCAAGATGTTGAATTGCACCCGAAATTCCAGCTGCAATGTACAAATTAGGTCGAATAGCTACACCTGTTTGTCCAACGTGTTCGTGATGTGGTCTCCAACCAATATCAGCAACAGGTCGTGAACAAGCTGTAGCAGCGCCTAAAGCACTAGCCAAATCTTCAACTATCCCCCAATTTTCAGGACCTTTTAATCCTCTCCCTGCAGATACAACAAGTTCTGCCTCTGGTAATGGAATGTTTCCTTCTGGTTTTTTAGTACTTACTACTTTAATTGATGATTCTCCTGTATTACCATTGAAAGTTTCAACGACAGCTGAACCTCCAATATTCTCAGGTTGTATGGAATTTGGTAATAATGAAATAATCTTAACAGTTGTTTTAACAGAAACCGTTGCAAATGCTTTTCCCGAAAAAACATTTACCTTACAAGTAAATCCATTTGCAGTTTCTGGTAATGCAATAGCACCAGATACTAAACCTGCTTTTAATCGAACTGATAATCTAGGAGCTACTGCTTTTGCTACCAAATCATGAGAAAAAACTATAACTTCTGCACCTGTTGATTCAACTGCACTTGCGACTAAACGAGTAATTTGTTGTTCATCCGCATTTGCTAAGGAAGAATCAACCAAAACTTTCGTAGCTCCGTATGCACCTAACAATTCAGCACCAGTAGAATCTCCATAAGTTATAACAACTACTTCCCCTCCTAATTTTTTAGCGTAAGTCACTGCTTCAAAAGAAGCCTTAGCTGAAAAATGATTATTATTAATATATACTAAAGTTTTCATATCTTTTTTAAATCAACTAATTAGATAACTTTTGCTTCGTTATGTAACAACTCAACTAATGATTCCATATTCATTGGATCAATCATTGTACATGCTTTTTTAGCATCCGGTAAAGAATATGCTTCAAACTGAGTAAAAAGATCTAATGATTCTGGGGCAATAACTTCTAACGGTTTAGTTCTAGCAGCCATGATACCTCTCATGTTAGGAATTCGTTGTTCTGCCATTCCTTTTGCACAACTAACTACAACTGGAGTAGCTACTTCTACAACTTGTACCCCTCCAACAATCTCTTGCTCTAATGTAAGTACATTACCTGCAACATCTAATTTAGAAGCTAATGAAACATAAGGTAATTCCAAGTGTTCTGCAATCATACCACCAACTTGAGAACCATTATAGTTAATTGTTTCTTTACCGGTCAAAATCAAATCGAAATTGTTTTTCTTTGCATAAGTTGCTATTTGAGAAGCCACATAAAATGCATCTATTGGTTCAGCATCAATACGTACTGCATTATCTGCACCAATTGCTAAGGCTTTTCGAATAATTGCCTCATCTCCTGTGTTTCCAACTGTTATAATTGTTACATTTCCTCCTAATGATTCTTTGATCTCTAAGGCTCTTACTAAAGAATACCATTCATCATAGGGATTAACAATGTACTGAACTCCATTTTCATCAAATTTTGTGTTACCATCTGTAAACGCAATTTTAGACGTTGTGTCAGGAGATTTACTAATACAAACTAATATATTCATAATAAAAAATTATTCGTAAACTATGCAAAATTAAGAAGAAAAGTCGATGCTACATTGCTTATTTGAAATTAAAATTTAATCTATCTACTTAGAATTTCAACATTAATAAAAAAACATCAAAAAGTATAATATCAATTATCTTTTTACAACTTATATTGTTAATTTTGTAGGCTGAAATGTAGTGATATACTACAATTTCTAACCAATTTAGATTAAACATTTTAACAACATATTATGAAAACTGTACAGTTTAGAGAAGCACTTCGTGAAGCAATGACTGAGGAAATGCGTGCTGATTCATCCGTATTTTTGTTGGGTGAAGAAGTTGCTGAGTATAATGGAGCATACAAAGTATCTCAAGGTATGCTTGATGAATTCGGCCCAAAAAGAGTTATTGACACTCCTATTGCTGAATTAGGTTTTGCTGGTATCGCTGTTGGTGCTTCAATGAAAGGATTACGTCCTATTGTAGAATTTATGACTTGGAACTTTGCGATTCTTGCAGCAGACCAAATCATAAATAGTGCTGCTAAGATGTTACAAATGTCTGGTGGACAATACAACTGTCCTATAGTTTTTAGAGGAGGAAACGCTACAGCAGGTCAATTAGCTGCAACCCATTCTCAAAGTTTTGAAGCATTTTACGCTCATGTTCCAGGATTAAAAGTAATCACACCATCTAATCCATACGATGCAAAAGGATTGTTAAAAGCTGCAATTAGAGATAATGATCCTGTTGTATTTTTGGAATCAGAAAAAATGTATGGTGATAAAGGAGAAATTCCTGAAGGAGAATATATCATACCAATTGGCGTAGCTGATATCAAACGAAAAGGAACAGATGTGACGATTGTTTCTTTTGGTAAAATCATTAAAGTTGCTTTTGAAGCAGCTGAAATCCTTGCTAAAGATGGTATTTCTTGTGAAATTATTGATTTAAGAACAGTTCGTCCAATTGATTACGCATGTGTAGTTGAATCTGTTAAGAAAACAAATCGTTGTGTAGTTGTTGAAGAATCTTGGCCTTTAGCATCCATCTCTTCAGAAATTGCTTATCATTTACAACGTTATGCTTTCGATTATTTAGACGCACCTGTAATGCGTGTAACACAAACTGATACTCCATTTGCTTTTTCTCCAACCTTAATTGAAGAAGCATTACCAAATGCATCTAGAGTAATTAATGCTGTAAAATCAACCTTGTATAGAAATTAATTATCACATAGATTTAATAAAAAAGGGACTTTGAAAGTCCCTTTTTTATTAAATCTTACTTATGTTTTAGGCTTCTGAAGATTCAATTACTGCTGAAGATGTTTGAAATGATCTATCTACCTTTTTAAATAGCCCTTGTAACACTTTTCCAGGTCCAACTTCTGTAACTGATGTGCAACCATCTGCAATCATTTGTTGCATTGTTTGTGTCCATCTAACTGGAGCCGTTAATTGCTCTATTAAATTCTTTTTAATTTCATCTGGATTTGAAATTGCTTTTGCTGTTACATTTTGATATACTGGACAAATAGGAGAATTGAAAGTAGTCTCTTCTATTGCTTTAGCTAATTCTTCTCTTGCTGATTCCATCAATGGCGAATGAAATGCGCCACCGACTTGTAATACAACAGCCATTTTAGCACCAACATCTTTCAATTTAGCACAAGCTATCTCAACTGCTGTAACTTCACCAGAAATCACTAATTGACCGGGGCAATTATAATTTGCAGCAACAACTACACCGTCAATTTCTGCACAAATATCTTCTATTACTTTATCATCCAAACCAATAATTGCCGCCATTGTTGATGGAGTTGTTTCACATGCTTTTTGCATAGCTAAAGCACGTTTATATACTAAATTTAAACCATCTTCAAAACTCAATGTTTTATTAGCTACCAATGCTGAAATCTCACCTAATGAATGACCAGCAACCATGTCTGGTATAAATGAGTCACCCAAGCACGCCGCTAAAATAGTTGAATGTAAAAATATTGCTGGCTGTGTTATTTTGGTTTGTTTCAATTCCTCATCTGTTCCATAAAACATGATTTTATGAATTTCAAAACCCAAAATCTCATCTGCTTTTAAAAACATTTCTTTCGCAATAGGATTTGAATCAAACAAATCCTTTCCCATTCCGGAAAATTGTGCTCCTTGACCAGGAAATACATATGCTTTCATAATATTATTTTGTGTTATACTTACAAATATAATCAATATGTTCAATCAAAAAAAAACGTCTTGCTAATAGCAAGACGTTTAAAAAATTATGAAAGAAATCTTATTCTGTAATCTGTAATTTATGTGTTTCTGTTACACCGTTGTTTGTAATTGTAGCAACATAAACACCCGCTTCCATTCCATTTAATTCAATAATATCGTTCCCCATAGTTATATCATTAAATTGATAAACTAATTTACCAGCAACGTCTGTTACATTAATTGATAATGAACCTGAATTCGCCTTTATAGTAAATAAACCGTTAGAAGGATTTGGACTAATCACAATATTATTAGTAGTTAAATTTGATAATGATAAATTAGTTTCAAAAGAAACAGTTACAGTGTAAGTTTTTGACGTCACACCATCTTCTGCAACTACAATATAAGAAACACTTTTTGTAAAATCATTAATCGTTTGACCTGAAACTTGTTTTACAGTATCAATTTTAACTGTTGAATTAGTACTTGCAGTAAAAATAGCAACTAACTTTTTAATATCTACTGATTTTGCAACTTTAACACTAATGTTAGTTCCAGAAATCACTCCATTGTAAGTAGCTATACTATCTTTCAATTTAAATGATGTTATTACGCAAGCATTGCTTTTGTTATCTTCTTCTACAAGAACGTTATATTCTTTAGAAACTCCTGCTTCTGATATAACTGTATATGTAACAGGCTTTGTAAAATCATTAGAAGTAGTTCCACTAACTTGAACTTTACCACCAACTTTAACAATTGCATCAATTGAAGCCTCAAATGTAGCTACAAGTGAAGAAAAATCAGTAGCTTTTGGTACTTTAACTGTAATATTTGAACCACTAATAACTCCTGTTACAGCTGGATCTACAAAACCAAACTTAGTAATTAAATTTCCTTCTGATTTTAGAACATTTACAACAATTAGATATATTGCTTCACTTCCATCTTCCGCAACCACTTTATATCTTACTGTATCTGTAAAGTTATTTGGAGTAACCCCGGAAACTTGTAGTGAATCACCAATAAACACTTTTGATTTAGCTGATGATACAAATGTTGCTACTAATCCCTTTACATCTGTACCTTTTGGCACAGAGATATTATAAATTCCATTATCAAGCACTCCAGTTGCAGCTGGTTTCAAAAATTTAAAAGAAGTCAACAATTTAGACGTACTTTTTACAATTTTAACTATTAAATCATAATACTTAACAGACCCATCTTCTGCAATAACTTTTATTTTAACCAATCCTGAAGTATTCACTTTAGTTACATCAGATGTAAAAATTGAATCCTTATCTTTTCCTAATGAATCAAAAATAAATGCTTTTGCAAGTGGAGATACTGTATACGTGAAAACTAAATTTGTTAGATCTGTTCCTGTTGGTAAATTGAATATAACTTTATCATTATCAATAAAACCAAATGAAGCTCCTTGTTTACACGAAACAATAATTTTATCAGAGCTTTTAGGAGCCTTACTAAGAATAATTTCATATGTTTTCGTTGAACCATCTTCAGCTTTAACAATAGCTGTCAATATTTTTGAAAAATTATTTTTTGAAGAATCTGATACTTGTTTTATACCATCTATAATCATCGTTGCTTTTGGAGATAATTTGAAACTAGCAATCAAAGAGTCGATGATTGTTACATTTGGAACAGTCAATGTTATTTTATCTATTCCAACTTTCGCAGTAACGGCAGGAGAAAGGATTTTATATGAAATAATATCCTTAGAAGAACTTAGCGTAGCTTTCTCTTTAAAATTCAAAGTTATAGCAGGTATTTTATCGGATCCAAAGCCCGTTTTATAAAACGTTCCATTAGAAAATACAGGCATTAGGTATTGATTATTAAACAACATAGCTGGCCAAAATTGAGGCTCATTTTTTGTGTTAAATCCAAATCCTATACTAGGTGTTGTTGTTGAAACACAAAACAAATACATAGCTGAAGAATCTAATGTAATTCCATCATTTTTGAAATTATATGTTCCATAATCTGATTTGTAGGCATTTTTAAATTGGTACTCAGCAGACTCCACTTCTGGTGTTAATTCATCAATTTTCAACGTATAATTAGGATCAAGTATTTTTCCTGCTAATGGTTTCCACTTATATACATCAATCCCTACTTTTGAATTTGCTAATGTAGCATTAGCATCAAATGCATATGCTAAAAAATCCATAGATGTAATATTTATCTTGTTAGAGTGTATATTCTTATAAACCAAACAAGATTTAAAATCTTTTAAATTTGCTCCAGTATTAGTCGCAGTTGACCAATTTCCTTTATTTGTATATACCGTGTTATTATTAGCAGCAGAAGTGTAGCTAATAGTATTTCCAATAGCTAAAGTTGAATCAGAAATTGTGAAATATGCAAGCGCTTCATTATCATCTTTAAAATCATCATTTAACACCACTATAGAAGTATCTTTATTTTCGATTTTTAACTGTCTTAAATAATACTTCAAAGTATAAACTCCTGTTGATAAATCAAATTTTGGACTAAAAGGTTTTCTAAATTTAAAATAAAGAGTATCTCCATTATTTACATCGCCATTTGCTGCTAGTGAATCTATTAATATAGTGTCAGCATGAATGCTATTCCCTCCAAAGGAAATATCTGAAATAACAAATAAATTTTTAACAAAAGATTTACCTGCATTGATAACCGAAAGACCTAAAGAATCACTAATCATTCCTTTTTTCGCTAAAAAAACGGGTCTAGTTCTATACAAAGGTGTTGATATCCATGCATCTGAAACTTTAACATCAAAATTTAACAATCTTTTTTTACCGATGTACCCTTTAACATCAGCTCCTGTTCTAATTTGATTAGTTATTAACTGACCGTCTTCTTGGCTGATAATAATAACAGGAATTTTGATACTTAATTGAGTAGTACCAGGAGGTAAAGCGATATTAAAAGTTCCTCCTTGTGCAGGATCTGTAGCAGGCCTGTTGTTTACGATAATAACTGCGAGAGCTCCAGCATCCTGCGCTCTTAACGCTATATCAGTAAACGCAGCAGCACCCCTGTATAAAACAGCGATTTTTCCCTTCACGTTTAACTCTAATGCTTCTCTCGCCAAGGAATCTTTTCCTAGCGCTAATGAAGCTCCTATTGATTTTTTAGAAGTATTTCCATTACCCCATCTGTAATCAATGGTGGAATCTCCCAAACCAAACTTATAAAACCCCTTTATTGACGAAGGAGTTTCAATTTCAAATACTGCTTGTGCTCTTGCGAATATAGAAGCAAAAACAATAAGCATTAGTAATAATACTCTCATAGATTAATTAATTTTTAGTTAACAATACAAATTTATTCAAAAAATATTAAAATCCAATTAAAAAACATTAGTTATTCTATAAGTTTTGTAGGAATTAAATTTTTGATAAAACTTACATTATTAACAATTAAAAAGGAAGATGGTTGCCTTGAAAAAATGAAATCTAAACAACAATATTTATAAGATCTTGTACCTTAGTTGTATAAGATGGTGATTTTTTCTCCTGCTTCATCTTCCAAACACGTCGTTGATCTTGAGAAGCCAATTTGATTTTTTGTTGACCAAGTTTGGTATTTACCTCATCCAACGTTTTCATTAATTCATGATGCCTTGGATTGCTATTTTCAAACAATGTTAACTGAACTTTATCTTCAGGAATAAAATCCATAATAATTACTCCTGCTTTTTTATATCGAAACCCTTTTCGAAAAATCGTTTTTAATGCTTCTGTTGCAAAATGAACTAATTCTAATGTGGAGTTAGACGGATAAGGAAGATTCACGAGAGTCGCTCCCCTATATTGCTCTAAATCTTGCCTATGCGAATTCGTTTTTAGAAATAAATAAAAGGAATTACAACAACTGTTTTGCTTACGCAATTTCTCTGCACACATCACCATAAACGTAACGACTCGTTCTTTTACTTCTTCAAATTCGACCAAATTTCTTTCGAAAGAACGCGATGTAGTTATTGATTTTTTGGGATTAACTTCTTCCATTTGAATTGTAGGAATACCCAATAAATCATGTTTTAACCTGACTCCAAGCACAGACATATTTCGGCGTACCCAAGCGTCTGACAATTGGGTAAAATCAAATGCCGTTTTAACACCAACATGACAAAGTCTTTTAGCGTGTTGTCTCCCTACTCCCCAAACATCTTCTATTTTCAACCATTTCAATGCTTTTAATCGACTTTCTTCGCTCTGAATTATGTGACAACTATTCGTTTGAACAGGATATTTCTTTGCGATTCGATTTGCTACTTTGGCCAATGCTTTCGATGGTGCAAAACCAACACTTATTGGTATCCCCGTCCATTGACGAACTTGTGACACCATCTTGTCACCCAACACCTTTAAATCAAACTTTTCACACCCTTTAAAGAGTAAGAAAGCCTCGTCTATACTGTAAATTTCCATTTCGGGAGCAAACTGTTGTAAAATTGACATAACACGATGACTCATATCTCCATACAAGGCAAAATTGGCAGAAAACACCTCAACTTGATGCTCTCTAAACATTTGTTCATACTGAAAAGCAACAGCGCCCATCGGAATCCCTATCTCTTTGGCTTCGTTGCTACGCGCTATGACAGCACCGTCATTATTAGAGAGCACAACAATAGGCTTACCAATTAATTCAGGCCTAAAAACCCGTTCACAGGAAGCATAAAAATTGTTACAATCGACCAAGGCATACATACTCACACTTTTTTAATCACATGAGTGACAATTCCCCAAACTAAAAAATCGTTTTCATTGGTCACTTTGATTGGTTTATATTTTTCATTGGCAGGCAATAACCAGCAACAATCTACTTCTTTCTGAATGCGCTTGATGGTAAATTCACCATCAATAAAACAGACCGCAATCTTATTATTTGAAGGAGATAAACTTCTATCGATAACGAGTAAATCACCATCTGAAATCCCAGCATCCAACATAGAACTGCCTTGTACGCGACCAAAAAAAGTAGCTGAAGGATGTTTTATCATCAACTGGTTTAAGTCAATCGAGACATCCATAAAATCCATCGCTGGAGAAGGAAAACCTGCACTTATACCTGCTGATAGTACAGGCAAAAATAGTTCACTACCTATCTCAAGACTAAAAATGGAAATAGATTCATTTCTCAGAAATTGATATTTGTTTGTCATAACGATACTATTTTCAATTATGACAAAAGTATTACAAAAAGATTATTTTTTAATCATTAAAATGATTAAATTACAAACAAAAATACAGCTACCAAAGACGTATATTTGTAATTACATTTAGATTCCGGAGGGAATTTCATCTAAACTTACAACTCATTTTTTATAATTATCAAGGATAATATTCAATAAGCAGCTTTTTATTTTTTTTTCAAATGCACAAGAGTTGAAGTTGTTTATTGAATCGTATTACTAGTAAAAGTAATTTCCTTTATTTGCTTACCATCAAATAATATTTGTAATAAATATTCTGTTTTATTATTTTTAAATTTCCATTTTAAATTATTAAATAATTCATCATGTTCTCGAAGCTCAATATCATCTGGTTCATATGATTTAGTTTTTGGATAATTTAATTTTAACTCCTTAATAATATCATACATTATTGTTGTGTTGTAAACAGTTATGTTTGGTTCATCATATGGAACAATACCATCTGCGTAAATAATAGACCCATTCAACATTTTAAAATACGTAATAGAACCGAAATATTTTTTCCCATCATCTATAGATTTAAACAACTCGGAGTTATCATCTGATAATAGAATTTGCATCATATTATTTCTTAAATGAGTATGGTCCAAAAATCTTCTTGGTTCAATAAGGTTAGCCATTAATTGACTAACTTCCATATACAATGCTTTATACTCTATCGAATTTGTATCTATAAATGCTGTATCATTTTCTTGACCAAAAACATTAACTACTGATGCAATTACTAAACCTATTATTAAAAGTATCTTTTTCATAAATCTAATTTTTAATACCTTATAACACATAACGCAATAATCATCCCGATTATTATTTAGATTATGTTTATTTCATTGTATTGATTCAGAGAAAAATGGATGCTATATGACACATGATGAAGATTGGTATAATCATGATTTTAAAAATTTAATTTCCATTATGATAGACGAGATACCGTTGAAGATTTTGAAGAATGTTTAGCGATGAGTTGTGAGTTACATCTTACATATAATGAATATGGTAAATCAATAATTGATAATTTTAATGGAAGTAAAAGTCATTGGGATCATTAACAGATACAAATTGGAAAAAATGGGAATCCATCCATAACTGATCATTTCACATAAAAAAACAACTTTATGAGGTTAATAAAAACACTGATAAAATCCCGTTTGAATAAAACAGAATCAGAATCATTACAAAAATGCTTAACTTAGGCACCCTTGAAAAAAAATAAAAACACATGAAATATTTACCATCGATTTTATTGGTCATTTTTTTAGCCTTGGCAACAGGTATTACTTTTTCTCAATCAAAGGAAAAAGATAAAAAGGAAAGCAAACCTTTAAAAGAAGAAACAAAGAAAATAAAACCTTTTCGTGAAGTCATAACCAAAGATGCAAAAACAAGCAAGGGACTATTTACCGTTCATCAAGTAGGTACAAAATGGTATTTTGAAATAGCTGATTCTATTTACAATCGTGAAATTATCGCAGTGACTCGATACGGAAAAACCGTTGCTGGTTGTGGGAAATTTGGTGGTGAAGAAGTCAATCGACAAGTTATCAAATGGGAAAAAGGACCAAATAGCAATGTGTTTCTAAAAAGCATTACATATATAGCACATTCTTCTGACAGCACGAAACCTATTTCTATTGCGGTTAAAAATAGCAACGCAGATCCAATCATCGGCGTTTTTGATATCCAAGCAATCAGAAAAGACACTTCGGTACTGATTGAAGTTACAGACTACTTCAATGGTGACAATCCAACTTTTGGGATTGGTTCAGATGGAAAAGAACAATATAAAATCGGATCATTCCAACGTGACAAATCATTCATACAATCTATTCGTTCCTATCCTATAAATACGGAATTAAAAACAACAAAAACCTACGATGCCCCTACTTCAAGTGGCTTTGGAAAGGGAACAACTATTCCCGCAGGAAGAGATGCTGGTTTTGTTACATTTGAATTGAACACCTCCTTTTTGTTACTTCCAAAAACTCCGATGAGAAAACGTTTACACGACGAACGTGTGGGATACTTTATAAACTCAATCACATCATTTGAAGAAGATGCGCAGCAAGTTCATAAAAAGGCATACGTGACACGCTGGAGGCTAGAACCGAAAAACAACGAAGACGCTATCAAACAAGCAAAAGGGGAAATTATTGAACCTAAAAAACCAATCGTATATTATATAGATCCTGCCACACCAGAAAAATGGAGGAAATACATGAAGGCAGGTGTTGATGATTGGTCAAAAGCATTCGAAAGAGCAGGTTGGAAAAATGCTATCCGAGCAGAATACTGGCCAGAAAAAGACAGCACTATGAGTTTGGAAGATGCACGTTTTTCAGTAATTCGTTATTTCGCTTCAAACGTAGAAAATGCATACGGCCCAAATGTAAATGACCCAAGATCGGGTGAAATTTTAGAAAGTCATATCGGATGGCACCATAACATCATGAGTTTACTACATAATTGGTATTTCGTGCAAGCAGGACCAAACGACCCACGTGCACGCAAACGAATCTTTGACGATGAATTGATGGGGAAACTTATCCAATTTGTCGCTGCACATGAAGTTGGACATACCTTAGGATTAAGACACAATATGGGAGCAAGTTCTGCTACACCTGTAGAAAAATTGAGAGATAGTTTATGGTGTAAAGAACACGGACACACATCATCCATTATGGATTATGCACGTTTTAATTATGTAGCGCAACCGGAAGACAAGATAAAAGATTTATTCCCTCGAGTTAATGACTACGATCAGTGGGCTATAGAATGGGGGTATAAATATTTTAACGACACAAAAAATGAGGAAGAAGACAAGAATAAATTAAACTCAATCATTAAAGAAAGATTAAAAGATCCGAGATTAAATTTCGGAACAGAAAATAGTCCGCACGACCCACGATACCAACGTGAAGATTTGAGCGATAATGCGATGAAAGCGTCTGAATATGGAATAAAAAATTTAAAACGAATCGTACCAAATCTCATCGATTGGACAAAAGATGATGGTGAAAATTATGAAGAATTAGCAGAAATGTATAATCAAGTTGTTCAACAATACACCTTATACATAGGACACGTAAGCAAGAATATCGGGGGTATTTATGGAACTGCAAAAACATATGACATGGAAGGAAATGTATATACAGCCGTACCAAAACAAATACAACTAAATGCTTTGAATTTTTTAGATGCACAAGTTTTTAAAACCCCTACCTGGTTATTAGACCAAAACATTCTAGCGAAAATCAAACCGGAATTTGGAGTGGAACGCATCAAAAATATACAAAATAGCGCTTTGACAAATATTCTTACAGGCGATAAATTAATTCGTATTCAAGAATCAAGTACCTTATCAAAAGACAATTTGAGTTTATATGATTTATTTGGTTATTTATCGAATGTGATTTTATCGGATGCTAAACAAGGTAAATCAATAGATATTTATAGAAGAAACCTACAACGTAATTACATACACCATCTTGGCGAATTAATACAATCAAACAACAACGTGGCTGTAGGAAGTAATCCTCCTGGAGGAAATTATACGATAGATTACAAAACAGTGAATTTGTTCCAAACAGATGTACCAGGTATTGCTAGGCAAGAATTAATTTCTATTCAAAAAGAATTAATACGTATACTACCAACTACAACCGATATAAAAACCCGCATTCATTTGAATGAATTAATCGCGCGTTGTAAAGAACTTTTAGAACCGAAAAAATAACATGACACTATACTAACATTTCACATTGAATAACTTTAGCCCCTGTCCCAAAACAGGGGCTTTTTTTGTTCTACTTTTGTAATGGAAAGGTTCTTTTCTAATACAGCAACTTATTTATTATTTTACTTTAGATAATCACATGTTATACTTTGATTGTAAATTAATAATTAGCATTTATATAAAGTAATTTGAATCAAACCTAAATAAACCGTTTTTTTTCAAATATTTAAACCAAAATACTTTATATTAAATCAATTAAAATATGCTGCATTTCTTGTGTTAAATTGTTTGAAAGTAAATTTCGGATTAACTGATGAATAGATTATATGCATGATTTCTGGAAAGGTAAAATTTAATTCATCCATGCAATCGCTCATCAATTCATTAAACAATTCATTGGATACATCCGCACTATAATGCTCATAGTCTAAATCTGATTTAAATATCATTTTTCCACTTTCAAAAGATAAAATATATGAACCCAAACTTAAATACTCGTTTTTCTTAAAAAAGAAATCAGCCAACTCAACTCGTTTTTCTATAGGGACAATCGTTGGTAATTCAAATACAACTCGAAAACATTCTAATTCTTTCATTGTATTGACATTTATCAAAACACGTGTTTGATTTAAATCATGATAAATAAAATAGGTTGTCATTTCATCTGTTTCTATAAAATGCCCCATTAATTTTTGTTCTTCTCGAAGCTCCTCATAAAAAGACCTTACAATTTCATCTACATATGACATATATCTGTTATTTAAATTCAATAAATAACAAACATAAAGTATAAATCACGAAAGAAAAATAGATAAATAGTTTATTTTCAAAGAGTAAAACTAAAGTTTAGAACGTAAATAGTTTACGTATCAAGGCTCTTACCTTTGTATATTTTGATTTTAACTTGTGGGAAATTTAAGGTTAGTCACCAACTTGAATGAAATTTTTGTGTTTTGAAGAATACAAAATGGGAAGTTGAAAGTGGAGTTTAATGAAATTTAAAGCAATTCTACCATTATATATTGCTTTTTTGATTTAAAACCAACTTTTTTTCAATCAAATTGACCCAATTTGCATCATAATAGTTAATTTATCACTCTTAAATTTTATAATAAAGATTATCTAATGGATAAAAAGAGTTTATCTGAAAGAGATATATGTACGAAATTTATTAGTCCAGCTATTGAAAAATCTGGATGGAATAAGCTTACGCAATATTTGGAAGAGGTATCTTTTACAGATGGAAAAATTCATGTTAGGGGGAAATTGACAGCTCGTGGAAGTAAAAAACGAGCAGATTACATTTTATATTACAAGCCTAATATTCCCATTGCTATAATTGAAGCAAAAGATAATAAACATTCTATTCGTGCGGGAATACAACAAGCGCTTGATTATTCTAAAATTTTAGATATTCCATTTGTGTTTAGTAGTAATGGAGATGGTTTTCTATTTCATGATAAAACTCAAGTGAGTGAGCAAATAGAGACTGAATTATCACTCGATGAATTTCCTTCACCCGAACAACTATGGGAAAAATATAAAATTCACAAAGGCATTTCTACACCTGCAGCCGAAAAAATGATCGCACAAGATTATTTTTTCGATGGTACAAACAGAAGACCTCGATATTATCAACAAAATGCAATAAATAGAACGATTGAAGCTGTTTCTAAAGGACAAAATAGAATTCTTTTAGTAATGGCAACAGGAACAGGAAAAACCTATACTGCGTTTCAAATTATTCATCGTCTTTGGAAAAGTGGTGCAAAAAAACGCATACTCTTTTTAGCAGACAGAACAGCCTTGATTGACCAAACTCGTAAAGGAGATTTTAAACATTTTAAAGATAAAATGACGGTTGTAAAACAACGTCAAATTGATAAAAGTTATGAAATTTATTTAGCATTGTATCAAGGCTTGTCGGGAAATGACGATGAAGCAAATGTTTACAAACAATTTTCACCTGAATTTTTTGATTTAATTATCATTGATGAGTGTCATAGAGGTAGTTCGAAAGAAGATAGTTCTTGGAGAGAAATATTGACTTATTTTCAAAATGCAACGCAAATTGGTTTAACCGCAACACCAAAAGAAACAGACGAAGCAAGTAATACGGAATATTTTGGAGATCCAGTATACACCTACTCGTTAAAACAAGGGATTGATGATGGTTTTTTAGCACCATATAAAGTTTTACGTGTTGGTTTAAATGTGGATACTGAAGGTTGGAGACCTGAACAAGGCAGAAGAGATAAAGATGGGTACGATATTGAAGACCGTATCTATAATCGTAAAGACTTTGATCGAAAGTTAGTTATAGAAGAACGTACAGAAATTGTTGCCAAAAAAGTCACTGAATTTTTGAAAGGTTTTGACAGATTTGCTAAGACAATTATTTTTTGTGTGGATATTGACCACGCAGAAAGAATGAGAACAGCTTTAGCAAAGTTAAATCCTGATTTGGTTGCTGAAAACTACAAGTATATCATGCAGATTACGGGTGATAATGAAGAAGGAAAAAGAGAATTAGATAATTTTATCAATCCTGAAGAAAAATACCCAGTTATTGCTACAACGTCGGAATTAATGACCACAGGAGTGGATGCTCAAACGTGTAAAGTAATTGTGTTGGATACCAATATTCAATCTATGACAAAGTTTAAGCAAATTGTAGGTCGTGGAACGCGTATCAATGAGGAATTTGGTAAACTGTATTTTACGATTTTAGATTTTAGAAATGCTACAGATTTATTTGCAGATAAAGAATTTGATGGAGACCCAATTCATGTTAAAGTTACAGGACAGGAAGATGATTTAGAAAAAGAACCTGAAGATGAAACTGTAGGAGATGAACCCGTAATAGATCCTGTTTCAGGAAAACCAATAATTTTTCAACCTGAACCACCAACCTATCGTCAGCCACCTAAAGAAGATTTAACTACAAATGAACCGAGAGCAAAATATTATGTAAATGGTGTAGATGTTTCTGTATTAGTGAGTCGTGAATTGTATTTTGATTCTAATGGCAAGCCAATTACAACAAGCTTGAAAGATCATACCAAAGAAATTATCAAAGGACAATTTCATTCATTGGATGACTTTTTAACTAAATGGAATACCGCCGATAAAAAAGAAGTTTTAATTAATGAATTAATGGAACAAGGTGTAATGGTTGAAGCCTTGTATGACGCTGTTGACAAAGAGGTTGACCTATTTGATTTAATTTGCCACGTAGCATTTGATCAACCACCTTTGACTCGGAAAGAACGAGCAAACAATGTGAAAAAACGCAATTATTTCACCAAATATGGCGAACAAGCGCGTAAAGTATTAGAAACCTTATTAGATAAATATGCTGATGAAGGTGTAGAAAATATTGAAAGTATAGAAGTGTTAAGGGTAAAACCTTTTGACGAATATGGCTCTCCCTTAGAGATTATTCAAGAATTTGGTAGTAAAGTCAAATACCTTGAAGCAGTGAAAGAATTAGAATACGAATTATATAAAGAAGCATAAAATGAGCAATATTTCAGGAATTTTAAAAAGCATTCAAACAATTATGTGGCAAGACACTGGACTAAACGGTGATGCTCAACGTATTGAACAATTAGGTTGGATGCTTTTTTTGAAGATTTTTTCGGATAAAGACAAAGAATTAGAATTGATTGATGATAGCTATGTTTCTCCCATTCCTGATGAATTTCATTGGGTAAAAGAAAAAGGAAACTGGGCGGGTGATGATGAAGGTATGACAGGAGATGAGTTGTTGGAATTTGTTGATCGACAATTATTTCCTGCGATGCGTGCTATTGATATTAGCACAGGAAACAAACGTGCTTTGATTGTACGTGAAGTTTTTGAAGGAAACAACAATTACATGAAAAGTGGAATCAATATTCGTAAGGTATTAAACAAGCTGAACGAAATTGATTTTAACATCGCTAAAGACAGACACGCTTTCGGTGAATTGTATGAAACCATTTTGAAAGGCTTACAAAGTGCTGGTAAGAGTGGTGAGTTTTATACTCCAAGAGCAATTACTTCTTTTATAACAGACATTCTGAATCCGCAATTAGGAGAGAAAATTTTAGATCCTGCTTGTGGAACAGGTGGCTACTTGACGTGTGCAATTGAACACTTAAAAACACAAGCAAAAAATATAGAGGAAAGAAAAGGCATTGAAGCGAACATTGCAGGGTGGGAATATAAACCTCTTCCCTATTTATTAGCTACAACCAATTTAATTTTACACGATATTGAAATTCCAAACATTAAGTTTGGTGATGCGCTCGATCAACCATTAAGTAATTTCACAGAAAAAGACAGAGTAAACGTAATACTTGCAAACCCTCCATTTGGCGGAATTGTTGCAAATGGAAATGAAACCAATTTCCCTACCACTTTCCGTACCAAAGAGAGTGCAGATTTGTTTTTAATCTTGATGATTCATTTATTGAAAAAAGATGGAAGAGCAGGAATTGTTTTACCGGACGGTTCTCTAACAGGTGATGGCGTAAAACAACGCGTGCGACAAAAGTTATTGGAAGAGTGTAATTTACACACCATTATACGTCTACCTAATTCTGTGTTTCAACCTTACGCTACAGTAGCAACCAATTTATTGTTCTTTACCAAAGGTACTCCAACTAAAGAAATTTGGTACTATGAACACCGCTTACCAGAAGGACAAAAAGCATACAATAAAACAAAACCAATTCAAGCGAAAGAATTTGACCCGATTAAAACGTGGTGGAACGACCGCAAAGAAAGTGATATTGCTTGGAAAGTAGATATACAGACTATTATTGACCGCAATTACGACTTGGATATCAAAAACCCAACGAAGCAAGAAGTAGTGCAAGAATATTCAAGTGCTGAATTGATGGAAATGTTACATACTTCTTTTGAAAAAAGTAACGGATTATTGAATCAATTAAAAGAAGCGGTAAAATGAGTCTGGAAGTTCAATTCTCTGAAATAAAAAATCTCATCACACAAGCTCGTAACAGAGCGTATCAAGCTGTAAACAATGAATCTATTCTATTGAATTGGAGTGTTGGTGAATATGTGAGTACTAAATTGAAGTCCGCTTCTTGGGGAGATGGTGTTGTTGCTCAATTAGCTGATTTTTTAAAAATACAAGAGCCTTCCTTAAAAGGATTCGATAAAAGAGGTATTTATAGAATGGTTCAATTTTATGATACTTATACGAATCCTGAATTTGTGTCGACAGTGTCGACACAATTAGAATTATTGGAAAAATCAAATGTGGTGACACTGTCACCACAAATACAAATCAATGATAATCAATTAAATGTATTTGTGTCAACAGTGTTGACACAAATAGCGTGGTCAAACCATTTAGAGATATTAGTTTCCTGTAAAACATCCGAAGAAAAGTTGTTTTATATGTTAATGACAAAAAAAGAAAGATGGAGTGTTCGAGATTTAAGAAGGCAAATCAAAGCTTCCACATTTGAACGAACTATGTTGGGAAATCAACAAGTAGAACAAATACAAAAACACATTCCTCAAAATATTACGAACATTTTTAGAGATACGTATGTTTTTGAATTTTTAGATATACCTGTATTACACTCGGAACAAACACTTCGCAAAACACTCCTGAAAAACTTAAGTTCTTTTATGAAAGAACTAGGCAATGACTTTCTTTTTGTTGGTGAAGAATTTAAAGTGTCTGTGGGAATGCAAGATTTTTTTATTGATTTATTATTTTACCACAGAGATTTGCAATGTTTGGTTGCGTTTGAATTGAAAACAGAACTATTTACTCCTCAAAGTTTAGCACAAATCAATTTCTATTTGGAAGCACTCGACCGTGATGTGAAAAAACCGAATGAAAACCCAAGTATTGGAATTCTATTGTGTAAAGGAAAAGATGATTTGGTGGTAGAATATGCATTAAGTAGAAGTTTAAACCCTGCTATGATTGCGGATTACCAATTAAAATTACCCAACAAGGAAATTCTTCAGGCAAAGTGGTTGGAATTGATTGAAATGAGTGAAAATAAGGACGAGATATGAGTTTAACAAACCCAAAAGAGAAATTAAAATTGGAAACAAAATATTTTCCACTTTCATTTATAAATACGGAAGAAGAAGTTTTAAAACAGATTAAAAATACATTCATATTTTCTTATCTATTAGATAAATATGATGAGACAACTTTACAGAATTATCTTGTATCAACGCAATATGGATACACAGCTTCCGCTCTAGAAAAAGGTAATCATAAATTAGTAAGAATTACAGATATAAATAACGGAACTGTAGAATGGGAAAATGTTCCTTTTTGTGATTGCGATTCAGAGGAAAAATATTTATTAAAAGAAAACGACATATTAATAGCAAGAACGGGAGGAACAACTGGAAAAAGTTTTCTAGTAAAAGATGTTCCAGAGAATGCAGTATTCGCAAGTTACTTGATTAGACTTAGATTAAAGGATGGTGTTGATTTTGAATTCATTAATAAATTTTTAAACTCTTATGTTTTTTGGAGTCAAATTGTAGAAATGAAGTCTGGATCAGCAATGCCAAATGTTAATGCGGAAAAATTAAAAACACTTCGAATACCTAAATGCGATAATAAAGTACAACAAGAAGTATTAAAGTTATTTAATAATGAAAATGAAGACTTTTTATTTCCTGAATTAGCTTTAAAAATAAATACA
>CANHVK010000014.1 GCA_947464135.1 Flavobacteriia bacterium
TATCTCTAATCTCTGTTTCAAATGCTGTATTCTCTTTTACATTAAAACCCAGACCATTCAACATTCCAAGCAAATGCTGTTGTCGTGAAATAAGTTGAATTAAGTTCGGATATACTTCCTCCTTATCCCATTCAAATTTTGGCCAATTTTTTAAATGATAGACATACATGTTACGAATATACGGATTATTCGTAACATTTTTGTTACGAATAACGTGTCTAATCATAACATTTTAAGAAATCTTTTCTACTCATCCACAAACAACCTTACCACTTCGATACGGCGGTCGGATACTTCTTCGATGACAAAACGTAATTTTTCTGCTTTTACTTCTTGTCCTGCTTCTGGAATAGATTCTAATTTATGGATGATTAATCCGCCTAAGGTTTCGTATTCTTCGGATTCTTTTAATCCTAATTTGTAGTTTTCGTTGATGTAATCAATATCCGTTCGTGCAGAAAAACGATACTCTTTATCAGAAATTTTTTCTTCCAACAATTCTTCTGTATCGTGTTCATCTTCAATGTCACCAAAGATTTGCTCAATCACATCTTCCATCGTAATTAACCCAGCTGTTCCACCGTATTCGTCTACCACAATCGCAATACTTACGGATTTAGATGTAAACGTTTCCAATATTTGTTTTGCTGGCGTAGATTCAGGAAAAAATGGTAATGCTCGCATTATTTTTGCAATCGATGCTGGATTTTTAAATAATTCGAATGAATGTATATATCCAATGAGATTATCGATTGTATCTCTATATACTAACACTTTTGAAACTCGTGTATCAATAAATAATTTTTGCAATGCTTCCAAAGATTCATTTACTTCAATAGCAATAATTTCAGGTCTGGGAACCATACAATCTCTTGCTTTGATTTTAGAAAAATCTAGTGCGTTCTGTAAAATTTGAATTTCATTTCCGAACTCTTCTTCTTCTTTAATTCGTTCATTCATATCTTGAACATAATGTTCCAAATCTACCTTGGAAAAAACCTTTTCTGAATTGGTGATTTCCACTTTCATCAAACGTAAAAAACGCATACTGATAAACATGATAATAGAAGTAGGAATAAATAAAATCCAATAAAACAAGTAGGCAGGAAATGCAAATGATTTCATTAATCCATTGGGATTCAATTGAAAAATTGCTTTAGGTAAAAATTCCGCTACAATTAATACAAGCAAGGTAGACATAACTGTCTGTAAAAGCAACGTTATCACTTCACCTTCTACTCCCCAAGATTGTATAATTGGATTTAATAATTTTGAAGCACTCATACCGAATAATACAAGCGCAATATTGTTCCCTAATAATAAAGTAGCTATGAAATGTCCTTCTTTCTTGTATAAAAAACCTAAAATCTTACCCGTCAGAGATCCTTTATTTATATCTAACTCTATACGTAATCTGCTTGATGAAACAAAAGCAATCTCAACACCTGAAGTAAACGCAGAAACAAGTAAAGTACAGAGTATGATTATCAGGTCGGGGTCCATAGACTATTTACTGTAATTCATCAAATCAAAACCGATATCCTTTCGATAATAAGCATCTTCAAACTCGATATTTGAAATGGTATTATACGATTTAGATAAGGCCATTTCAATGTTTTTTCCGTAAGAAGTAACTGCTAATACTCTACCACCAGCAGAAAATACAGCGGGGCCATCAGAAGTTGTTCCAGCATGAAAAACAATACTTTCATTTACTGCATTCAAGCCATAAATCGTTTTGCCTTTCTTGTAATCTTCTGGATATCCACCGGATACCATCATCACAGTTGATGCTGCACGCTGGTCAAATTGAATATCTCTTTCTGAAAGTGTATTCGTAGCTACACCTTCAAATAAATCTAAAATATCAGACTTGATTCTTGGCATTACTACTTCAGTTTCAGGGTCACCCATACGGCAATTATATTCAATCACGTATGGTTCACCTTTCACTGCAATCAATCCAAAGAAAATAAATCCTTTATATTCAATATTCTCCGACTTTAAACCTTTTACAGTAGGGATAATTATCTGATTTTCGATTTTATCCATAAATGTTTTATCCGCAAAAGTTACTGGTGAAACAGCACCCATACCTCCAGTGTTTAATCCTGTATCTCCTTCTCCTATACGCTTATAATCTTTTGCTTCTGGTAAAATCTTGTAAGATTCACCATCTGTAATAACAAAAACAGATAATTCTATTCCTTTAAGAAATTGTTCTATCACTACACTTGCGCTTGCATCACCAAATTTTGCATCAGCAAGCATCGCTTTTAATTCTATTTTCGCTTCTTCTAAAGATTCTAAAATCAATACTCCTTTACCAGCAGCAAGACCATCTGCCTTTAATACATATGGTGCTTTCATTGAAGCTAAAAAAGCATAGCCTTCTTCTAAAGTATCTTTTGTGAACGTAGCATATTTTGCGGTAGGGATGTTGTGACGTTGCATAAATTTTTTTGCAAAATCCTTACTTCCTTCTAACTGAGCAGCGTATTTTGATGGGCCAATAACAGCAATTTTGCTTATTTGAACATCATTTTTAAAGAAGTCGTAAATTCCTTTTACTAATGGATCTTCAGGTCCAACTACGACAACGTGAATATCATTTTCAAGTACAAAAGTTTTGATAGCATCAAAATCTGTTGGTTGAATAGCAACATTGGTTCCATGATTACGCGTTCCAGCGTTTCCGGGCGCAATAAACAATTGTTCTAACAATGAACTTTGAGCTATTTTCCAAGCAATTGCATGTTCTCTACCACCCGAACCCAATAATAATACTCTCATATTTTTTTATACTTTAAAAAAAAATTGAATTAGTTACAATATTTTAATAATGAATCAAACAATGCTTTTCCATCTAAATTATTCAATTGTGCATCTGCTGCACGTTCAGGATGTGGCATCATACCAAATACATTTTTACCAGCATTTGTAATTCCAGCAATGTTATCAATTGAACCATTTGGATTAAATTCCTCTGTTACTTCACCTGTTTGAGAAGCGTATTTGAAAATAATTTGGTCGTTATCGTATAATTTTTTGATTGTATCATCAGAAGCATAAAAACGACCTTCACCATGAGCAATTGGAATTTGATATGTTTCCTGTGGATTTAAATCTTTAGAAATTGCAGCAGTTCCAGATGTAGGTTTTAAATAAACATTTTTACAAATGAATTTTTGGGTATTGTTGTGTAATAAAGCACCATCTAATAACCCTGACTCAGTTAAAATTTGGAAACCATTACAAACCCCTAACACATAACCACCATTATTAGCATGTTTAATTACCTCTCCCATAATTGGGGATAATTTTGCGATAGCACCTGAACGTAAGTAATCTCCATAAGAAAATCCACCTGGTAAAACAATAAAATCAGCGCCTTTAAGGTCTGCTTCTTTGTGCCATAAACGTTCAACTTTTTGATTTAGCATTGTTTCCAATACGTACACCATATCCTCATCGCAATTTGAGCCTGGGAAAGTAACTACTCCGAATTTCATCTGACTATCAATTTATAATTTGAATCCTAAATCAAGGATTTTTTAAATGTTGTAACAAAATTAGTGATTTCGATTGCACGCATTTGATTATTTGATAAAAATTTTCGCAATCGAAGTGCAAAACAACCCATAAAAGAGTAAATTACCTACTAATGAAGAAGATTTACTAAAAAATAGAAAGGGCATAAAAAATGATAGAGGTAACACAAAATAACTAAACCATTCAAAATGTCCCCAGATTGAGTATTCAACCAATCCTAATAAAATTGATAAAATCATTACCAATCTTAAAATTGAAATCAACTTTTTAAATCGTAAAGAACTTTTATTTAATTTATAGGAAATAGTAATCAAACTAACAAATGCAAGCATAGCAAAAAAAGTAATTGTTGTCCAAAAAACATAATTACTTTGAATAGAACCTAATTTTATATTTACAAAATCAGACCATATCAAATTCTTATTTTTTGATATATATACAAATACATAAATTAATGGTAAAATAAATCCTATCGTTGTAAGCAAAAATTCACGAAAAACAAAAGGACGAATACGAGAAATCATGATCCAAATAAATGGTAATACAACTAAAAAGGGAGGGTGAAAAGTACCTGCAAAGCCTAAAAATAAACCTGTGTTAAAACACCATTTTCTTCCATCCGAATTATTTTCAAGTCGAAACATTTGAAAAAGTGCAATTATCAAAAAGAAATGCGCAATTAAAATACCATCTAATTGATAAGCGGAATGAAAAAAGCTAATTAGTACTATATAAAAAAAAGAAATAACATAACTATTTCTATCGTGAAACTCATTTTTATTAAATAAATAGTTTGCTAAAACAGCATTTATAAAAACAAATAATCCTGTTAAAACGTGTAATATATTCAATTCATAAAACGAATGTTTACCCCATAATCCTAAATCAATGACAGGTAAAACTTCAAAATAATTAGTAAAGTAATTCAATAGAGCATATGCCACCACAAAGAAGGGTAAGAATAGCAAAACAAGTAGTTGATTACTTAAAAACAATCTTAACATTAGCACGAAGATACGATATATCTTACCTGTTTTTAACAATTTCGTTGAAAATAATCTATCGTTTTGTTGATAATTCGAAAAGGAATTACTTACTTTGTTCTAATAAAAATCGAAGGAATTATGAATTCAAATGTTATTTTTTACGGTCTTGCTAAAATTTTTCAAGGATCATTTTTGTTTTTTGAATTTATTCAAAATAAGTTTAATTACTTCTTAATAGTATTAGGTTTCTTCGGTTTATTCTATTGGTTACGTTGGCAAAAAAGATTCAACGAGCAAGCAGAGAACAATCCTGATCAAATTAAGTAATTGATATAAATTATTATTTTAAGGCTGTTTTATGACAGCCTTTTTTATTTTTATCAAAGTGGAAAAAAGCATCATCATCACCGCAGGGGGTATAGGCAAACGTATGGGGGGAAGCCTTCCTAAACAATTTTTACCCATAAACAATAAACCATTGTTGTTTTATACCATTGAATGTTTTTACGAATACGACCAGCAGATTGAAATTTTATTGACTTTACCTGAAGATTGGCGATTGTATTGGCAAGAGTTATGTACAGAATATCAATTTACTATACCTCATCAAGTAATTTCAGGCGGAAAAGAACGTTACCATTCTATTCAATTAGCTTTAAAACATTCAACAGGAAAATATGTGGGTGTCCATGATGGCGTGCGTCCATTTGTTTCTAAACAAACCATCGAGCGCTGTTTTGAAAGTGCTATTAATCACGGAAGTGGCGTTCCAGTATTACCTGTTAAAGAATCATTGAGAAAAATCACCGATGACAAACTATCTGTGTCTGTTGAACGTAGTCAATTTCGCTCTGTACAAACACCTCAAGTTTTCGAACGTTCGATTTTGGTAAACGCTTACGAAAGACCTTTTCATGATGCTATAACCGATGATGCCTCATTAGTCGAAGAAAATGGAATTACTATTTCTTTAGTTGAAGGTAACGAAGAAAACATTAAAATAACAACTCCTTTGGATTTAGCTTTTGGTGAGTGGATTTTATCTCAAAAAGAAATTTAACTACTCACATTCTTCTTTCAATTCAAGCATTTTCTTTCCGTCCATGGTTTGGAAGTCTTTGCATTTTTGCGTTTGCTCTTTTTTAAGACGTTTCATTTCTGTTAAATCTTTGGAAGAAGCTTCACGTGTAAACATTTTTACAGAAAAAGATTGAAGCTTTTCTCCTGCTTCAAGACAATCACAAATTTTGGTATTATCACTGCACGAAACTAAAAGAGCTAAAAGACTGATTGAAAAAAATATGATTTTCATAGGTTGAAAGTTTATTTAATAGGATTTAATCGTAAAGATATAGAATTAAAAATTGTTCAATAGCAGAAGCAATAGGCATACATTAAAAATTTGTTGCTTGATTATTTATTACATAACTATTTCTTAAACGAAATCATTCCTATCTTTATTTTCTTTTGGTATAATTTTAACACCCAAACAATGAAATCAAAACTACCACATATCGGGACAACCATTTTTACGGTTATGTCTAAAATGGCAAATGAATATCAGGCTATCAACCTTTCGCAAGGTTTTCCAAATTTCCCGGTAGATGAACGATTGATTTCGTTGTTAAAAGAAACGGCCGACGAAAATACACATCAATATGCACCAATGGCTGGTCATCCAATGTTAATGCAAGAAATTGCTTCACTGACTTTTAAAAATTATGGCCGTGCTATCAATCAAGAAACTGAATTGTTAGTTACAGCCGGTGCTACTCAAGCTATTTTTACTGCAATTCAAGCATTGGTTCACGCTGGAGATGAAGTGATTATCTTAGACCCGGCGTATGATTGTTATGCTCCTGCGGTAGATTTATGTTCTGCAACACCGATACATATTTCATTGGAAGCAGATTTTACCACCGATTGGAATAAAGTAGAAAACGCGTGTAATAAACACACACGTATGTTGATTGTCAATAATCCGCACAATCCTTCAGGGAGAATTTACCAAGAAAAAGATTTACAAGCTATTGAACAGATTTTAGCTAAATATCCTTCGATTGTATTGATTTCCGATGAAGTATATGAATACATCACGTTTGAACAAAAACACATTTCAGCAAATACAAGAAAAGCGATCATTGATAGAACGATTATTACTTCTTCTTTCGGAAAAACATTTCATATTACGGGATGGAAAATGGGTTACCTAATTGCACCTGAACATTTAATGGTTGAAATCAAAAAAGTGCATCAATACGTGGTATTTTGCGTAAATAGCGTGGCACAAGTAACATTAGCTAAATATCTTCGTGAAAAAGATGTAAATACCTTAGGTGCTTTTTACCAAGAGAAAAGAGATACGTTTAGAACATTAATAAAATCAAGTCGTTTTGAATTACTACCTTCCGAAGGTTCTTATTTTCAAACTGTAAATTACAGTTCCATTTCTACAGAAAACGATGTTCTTTTTTGTGAACGATTAATTAAAGAATATGGAGTAGCTGCCATACCCCTTTCCGTATTTTATAAAGACAAAACAGACAATCATATTATTCGTTTCTGTTTTGCAAAAGACAATCAAACCCTAATTCAAGCAGCAGAAAAATTATGCAAGATTTAAAAGTTACCCTTGTACAATCAACCCAAGTTTGGGAAAATAAAGAAGCAAATTTCAAGCATTTTGAAAATCTATTAGCTAATGTTGGTGAAACAGATTTAATTGTGTTACCAGAAATGTTTCATACCGGATTTACTATGAATGCGGAAACACTTGCTGAAGAAATGGAAGATTCATTAGCATTGAGTTGGTTACAAAAAATGGCAGCTGAAAAAAATGCAGCGTTTTATACGTCTTTCATTGCAAAAGACCATGATTATTATTTTAATCGTGGAGTTTTTGTTGAGTCAAATGGAAAATATACACACTATGACAAACGAAAACTTTTTACACTTGCAGGCGAAGAAAAAACGTTTAAATCAGGTCATGTAAAAACACGTGTTATCTATAAAGACTGGCGTATTCAGTTACAAATTTGTTACGACTTACGTTTCCCTGAAATCAGTAGAAATGGAATGCGTGATTATCAATCGGCTAAATACGATGCGTTAATTTATGTTGCAAATTGGCCAGAAAGAAGAAATACACATTGGAAAAGTTTACTTACAGCAAGAGCGATTGAAAATCAGTGTTATGTAGTTGGAGTAAATCGTGTAGGTGAAGATGGAAAAGGATTAGTTTACAGTGGAGATAGTGCAATTATTAATGCATATGGTGAAACGATTTCATCTATTCAAGCACACGAAGAACGCATTGAAACCATTGTTTTAAGTGCAGAAAATCTAAACCAAACGCGTTCACAACTCGCCTTCTTAAAAGACATTTAATGAAATATCAACCGTTAGTATCTGTTATCATTCCTACGCATAATGCCGCTTCTACTTTACGTGAATCGTTAGAAAGTGTATTGAATCAAACATATATACAGGTTGAAATAATAGTAGTAGATTATCAATCAACAGATAATACTCGTGAAATCGTAAGGAGTTTTCCTTCTGTTAGATTTTATTCTGAAGCTGAAAAAGGAGTTTACCAAGCAATGAATAGTGGCGTTGCACAAGCAAACGGAGAATGGTTATATTTTTTAGGTGCTGATGATTTATTGTATAATTCCTTGGTTTTTAAAAACATATTTGAACATGAAATTCCTGAAAACACGCAACTTTTATTAGGAAAAGTTGAAAACATTGGAGCGGAACATTCCCTTGTAAAAACAATCTATGAAAATGCATTTAATCATTCTTTGTATTGGAGAAACACCCTTCACCACCAAGGGATTTTATATCATAAAAGCATCTTTGATACATTCGAATACAATATAAATTATTCTATTTTAGCAGATTATGAATTAAACTTAAGATTATTTCTTGCAAAAACAAAAGCATTTCATTGTAAATTGTTTTTTGCTAAATCTTATGCTGGTGGAATTTCAAAACAATTCACCCACACATTATACAACGAAGAATCAGCATTAAAAAAAGAATTACTTCCTTTTATTCCAAGGTTGATTAATTACTTTGTTATAAAAATGAAACGTTTGATAAAGGTTAAAAGTTAAAGTTTCTCCTTCATTATTTTATTTGATTGAATTGTTTTTGAATAGTTGTAATAGTGGAATTATTCAGACCTACATTTTTTGCTGTTAAATTCCACAAATCTATTGAAGTTTTTACCTCATCAATTATTTGTCGCGCATTTTTAATCTTAAAATAGGAAGCTAACTGTATCAACTGTTTTTCAGATGGATTTTTACCTTCACCGTCATAAGTTGTACTATGAAATCCATGACCAGTTTGAGAAAATGTTAAATCATATGCTGGGGCAAATTTCCACTTTCCAGTATGGTCCATTAAAAAAGAAAAATTCTTACTATGATCATCTAAATTATGTGAAAATAAATTGAATGCTGCCAATTTGAAAACCTTATCTAACGACTGTATATTTTTTTCAAGTTTATATGTTGCATCTAATAAATGACCGTAATCCATCGAACTCAAACGAAAATTATCACCTAACATACCTGCAGCAGTGTGCGAATGCAATCGTGTATTTCCAATTCTATCAAATCTTTTTGAACCAAAAAATGCCTTACCACTTTTACCATAAAATAACTGTGAAGGTTGCATTTCAATTCCTGCTTTGATTGCTAATTGATAGTAAACGAATTCTATTTCCGCAATATCTATAGGATCAAATGATGAAGGGAATTTAATAATCCAATGCTCATATCCCTCAGGTAATTCATCAACTCCATAGATAAGATGATTATTTAAAGGATGATACCCTACGACTATTTTTGGACGTGCACCGCCCGACGATCCACCAAGTTGATACAATTGTTCTAATATATCTGAAAAATCACCATCTAAAACTTGATTTACAGACTGATGAATATTATCTAATTCAAAATCATTAGGTAGGACATTTTCAATTTCACTAATTGGTGTATAACTTAACGCTCCCATACCATTTGTTCCTACATAAGATAATCTATCTAACATTGAAATTGAAGATAAATAAAGACCCTTTGAAATCATTGCCCTATCAAATAATAATCTTCCCCATCCGTCTGGTAAGGAATCATAAAAAACACCAAACAATCCTTCGAATGGTTCTGTAGGTGCTTTATAAATTTGGTCTGAACATTTTAATTTGAATGGTGAGATTTCAATCTCTTTATCTAAAAATTGTGCTTCATATTTAAAAAAAATTGACTTCGATTCAGCGACTAATTCACCTACTTTATAAGTTCTATTTCCAATATTTAAATCGACAGAAAGTTTTTTTACCATATCACATTACTTTGAAAATAACTTACGTACACGATCCATTTCATCGTCGATATAAAATACTGCATCAAAATCTGACAAACGATCAAAATAATGAGACAATCGTAATAAGGAAGAAAGGGAAATTTCTCCTGATTGTTCAAATCGTTTGATACTTCCCAATGATATTCCTGTTCGCAATGCTAAATCTGATTGTGTCAATTTACATTGTTTGCGCAATTTTTTATGTTTTTGTGCTATTTCCATTGAAACATCATCTGGATGTTTATCGATTGAAAATTTTCCCATTAAGACTAATATTTTATCTAAAATAATAAAATTTAGGCTAAAAGACTAATATTTTATCCAAAAAATACAGTTTCTAACACCTTGGTTTCATTTTCCCAAGTGTAATTTTGTTTCACTGCTTGTTGATTTTGTTTTATTTTTTCGTAACGAACAGAATCTTCAGACAAACTTATAATTGCATTTGCAATTGTTTGGGGTTGATTATCTTTGATAATAATTCCAACATCTTCTTTATCAATTATTTTTCGAACTTCCGGTGTTCCCAAACTTATAAAAGGCAAGGATGCGTGGATATAATCAAACACCTTGTTAGGTAATGAATATTCAAAACTCTTCCCTACAGGTGATTCCAAGGCTATCCCAACAAATGCTTGAAAGGTGTATTGAATCATTTCTGGATATGGCAGTTTACCTGTAAAAATAACGCGGTTTTGTAATCCTAATTGTTGCACTAATGCTTTTAAATCAGGTTCTAACTCGCCATAACCTGCCAAGACAAAAAGAAACTCATCTGGTAAAAATGAAATCGCTTTGATTGTTTCTTCCAATCCTCGATTAGGATTGAATACTCCTTGATATAAGATTACTTTTTTAGAAGGAAAAAACGTTTTATGGGTTGGAATAGGAAAATGGGTAAGCGATGGAAAATTTCGAACCAATTTAAAATCGATGCCATACTTTGATTTATATACTTCAGATATTGGTTCAGAAACGGTATAGGCTTTTGAAACTTTAGGAAGAAATCTTTCTTCCATTTTCATCCAAATATTTCTCACTTTTTCTCTACCCTGTAATCCAACCGATTCTGTAAAATATTCGTGACTATCATAAATAACTGGAACACGCTTTATTTTAGCAAGTAAAGAACAAGCAAGCAAAGTATCTAAATCATTGGAAACGATTAAATCTACTTTTCGAAATAACCCATAAAAGTAGAAACGAAGGTTATATTCAAGATAAAATAAGAATGAAGTATTAAAGACTAATTTGAATCTTTTCGTCTTAAACGGAACTTTTAGTTCAAATTCCGATGTTTTTCTTCCAACAATTAGAACGTTTTCTCCTTTTTCAACTAAAAAAGAAGCTACTTTTTGTACACGGATATCTGTATAAATATCGGATGTGACGGCGACTATAATATTTCTTTTCGGCAACTTAATTCTCCATTAAATCTTCCGCATCCATTTTATCACCACGAAGAATACGTAATCGTTTACGTGCCTCTACCCCATAGAGACTACCTTTGTATTTAAACAATATTTTCTTATAATACTCTATCGCCTTCTCTTTGTCTTTCAATTGATTTTCATAAATTGTGCCTAATTGAAAAAGAGCGTCATCTGCAAGAATATCTTCTGAATGATTCAATAATAATTTATCTAAAAGAGCTATTGCATCTTGCCATTTTCCTTGTTGTTGATATGCTTGTGATTTACGAAGTAAAATCTCATCATTTAACCCGTGATATGGGAAAACAGAAGCAATAGAATCATATAATTGAAAAGCTTGATTGTATTGGTGTTGTTCCAATAATAAATCAGCTCGTGCAAATTGTCGCATAGCAGTATAATTACTATCTAACCCAAAATTATCTGTAATTAAAAGAGATAATTTCAATGCATCGTTCGCAATTAATTTAGATGTTGATTCCTTTAAAACATCCAATTGGGACTGTGCAAACTTAAAATCACCATCGTAATAAAAAATTCGGGCATTTTTAAATTTTGCTTCGAATCCAATTGTTTCAAATTTAAAATCTTTATCGATTTGCATATATAAAATGGAAGCTTCCCAAATATCATCTTTTAATACATAAATATCGGCCAAAAGCATTTTAGATTCTGCAACTTGTAGACCAGATAGACCGGGCATTTTGATTGAGTTTTCCAAAAGAACAATAGCAGTATCTGCCTGATTTGCATAAAACGCATTGATGTGCGCTAATTCACGAACAAGAGTTAGTGTATTTCTAGTTTTTCCAAGTCTTTGAATGGTTAGTTTATACTCAGAAACTACATTGTTAACCTCATCTAATGTGAAATTTCTCTGTTCTGTTAATTCCAAAAACCGCGTATGTAAAATAGATTGTTCCGCTTGATAATAATAAGGATACCCTTGACCTTGTTTCACTAAATATTCAAACCCTTTTCGAGCTAACGCATATTCTTTATTTTGTGCCAATAAGTTAGCTAAATCAAAAACACGACTCCCATCCCCTTTTGTTCGTTTGTCCATTGCTTGTGCTTGATTTAAAGCCAAACCAAACTGACGTTTTTGGGTGTAAAACCACATTAACATTTCGTCATAAATAATATCACCATTTCTGCGTTGTACTTTATCAAGCAAAGAATTTCGTAACAGTTCACCCGTTGGATTGTCTTCCTGTGAAAAATCAATATAGGTTGCAAATGTTGATTGAATTAATTCCATCTGCTCTGGTTTATACTCCAATAAATCAAGTAATTCATCAATCATTTTTTGAGTTTGTTGCTGTGATGCATAATAATCAGCAAACTGCAAATTCAATGGATAATCTTGTTTCAAATATTTACGACCTTGCTGAAGTAATTGAAATGAAAATTCCTTTTTTCCTTTTGACTTGAACAAGGTGTATAATTCTAATATACGAATGCTTGAAGAAGCATTTTCTTCAATTAAACTGTGATACATTTTTTGAGCTGATTTAGCTTGATCGTGAGTTTCATAAAAATCAGCCAACATTACACTATACCCAAGTTCTTCAGAAAACAAGTCAACTTGTTTTTTTAATAATTTCTCAGCTTCTTTTTCCTTTTGTGTTTTTAATAAACACTCATAGTAACGAGTAAAGGTAAACTTGCTATTTTCCTTCTGAAATACTTTTTGACAGTATGGTAAAGCCTTCTCAAAATCACCACGTGAAAAATAATATTGAGCTAATTGTTGGTCTGTGCTTTCTTGAGCAAACAAAGAGATAGAAAACAACCAAAAGAAAACAATTAAGCGAAACTTCATTGTTTATTTATCAGTAAATGTGGAAACAAATTTTTCGATTTCAGGATGTACTTTATGAAACTCTTGAATATTTTCTCTTTGTACACGTTCTAAATCAACTAACAACGCATGTAAATCATTTACTTTTTTGGTTTCAAATTTTACGAATTTTTCATAATTCACACGTTCACCATTTCCAGATTCAATATCTCTATATAAACTCTCAACCGAATTTTTTACATCTTGTGAACCAAATAGGATTTTATTATTATACCCTTCAATTGCAGAAAGATGACGAAATATTTTACCGTATTCTTCCAATTTTTTAGCCGTTTCTAAGTCTATTGTATCATCACCAATATTATCTTGGATTTTAATATTGGTTTCTTTCATTGCATAAATAATTTCCTCAACAGTATCTTTTTTGAGTTGTTCAAATTCAACTTGAATACTATCAATACGTTGATCCAAAGAAGTTAATTGGTCTAAATGTTCTTGTTTAGACATATCCAAACACGATGTGAATGCCAATAATCCAAGGATAAAAAATGCGTATTTCATAATGAATTGTTTCTAGCTACTAAAATACAATTTATGTTTTAACTATTAAAATATTCGACCAAACATACATGTAACATTAGTAAAAAAGAAACCAAATAAAAGTAAAAGAATCTAATTTTTATTATTTTTGATACTATCAAATGATACTATCAATGAAACCTCCTTATCAAATAACTCCAAAGATTTTAAAGTTAATAACTTCTATATCAGAAAAAATAGGGGAGGTAAATGCTAGTTTCTTGATAAAACAATCTCCAAAACTACGCAAACAAAATAGAATCAAAACGATTCATTCTTCATTGAAGATTGAAGGTAATACATTATCGGAAGAGCAAATAACTGCCATCATCGATAATCAGCATATAATTGGCCCACAAAAAGACATACAAGAAGTTCAAAATGCTATTCAAGTTTATGAAAAATTGAATACGTTCAAAGTAAGTTATTCTAAAAGTTTCTTAAAAGCACATCAATTATTAATGCAAGGTTTAATCGATGATGCCGGAAAATATAGAAAAAAAGGGGTAGGAATTGTTAAAGGAGATGAAGTTGAACACATAGCACCACCCTTTGAAAATGTACCTTACTTAATGGAAGATTTATTCAACTATCTAAAAAATAAGAATGAAATTACCTTAATTAAAAGTTGTGTTTTTCATTATGAAATGGAATTCATTCACCCTTTTTTAGATGGAAATGGAAGAATGGGAAGACTTTGGCAAACATTGATTTTAATGGATGAATATCCAGTATTTGAATTTTTACCATTTGAAACTTTAATCCAACAATCACAACAAGCCTATTACGATGCACTTGCCTTGAGCGATAAAAGTGGAGAATCAACTCCTTTTGTAGAGTATATGCTTGAAGTAATTTTAAATGCATTAACATCACTACTACTTTTCAATGGAAGAATAATGAAAGACATAGATCGGCTACATTATTTCTCACAAATTCAAAAACAATCCTTTACTCGAAAAGACTATATGAATACGTTTAAAGATATATCAACCGCAACTGCAAGTAGAGATTTAAAAAAGGGAGTAATGTTAGGTCTTTATACTACTTCAGGCGAAAAAAACAAAACTATTTATACACCAATTCATTAAGCAAACAACGCCTTCAAAACTTCATCTATTCTTGAACACAGTACGAGTTCAATTTTATGATTTTTCTGTGCAATACCTTTATTGAAAGCTGAAATGATAATTTTTTCAAAGCCTAATTTTTCAGCTTCTGAAATCCGTTGTTCGATACGGTTCACTGGCCTGATTTCACCTGATAGTCCTACCTCTGCTGACAAACAAATATTTTTAGGTACTGGTAAGTCTGCGTTGGAAGAAAGTACAGAAGCAACTACCGCTAAATCGATTGCTGGATCATCTACACGAATTCCACCTGCAATATTTAAAAAGACATCCTTTGCACCTAATTTAAAACCACAACGCTTTTCCATTACCGCTAACAACATATTTAACCTACGTAAGTCAAAACCAGTTGATGAACGTTGAGGAGTTCCATAAGCTGCCGTGCTCACTAAGGCTTGAACTTCAATCAACATAGGACGCAACCCTTCTAATGTAGAGGCGATAGAAATTCCACTCAACGATGCATCCGTATTTGTGATTAATACTTCCGAAGGATTTTCAACTTGTCGTAAACCTGAACCCAACATTTCGTATATGCCCAATTCATTTGTACTTCCAAAACGGTTTTTAATTGTACGCAATAAACGATATACATGGTTACGGTCTCCTTCAAATTGCAATACCACATCCACCATATGTTCCAATACTTTTGGTCCTGCCAATGCTCCTTCTTTTGTGATGTGACCTATCAAAAATACCGGAACCTCTGTTTGTTTAGCATAACGTAACAATTGAGCGGTACATTCACGAACTTGCGAAATACTTCCCGGAGAACTTTCTATATGGGTACTAAATAAAGTTTGGATGGAATCTATGACCAACAATTGTGGTTTCACTTCTTCTGCTTGCAAGAAAATATTTTGCAGATTGGTTTCTGTTAAAATAAAACACTGTTCGTTATCCAATCCAATTCGTTCTGCGCGCATTTTTATTTGTTGCTCACTCTCCTCACCCGAAACATACAACACACACAATTGCTTTTCCAATACAGCCAATTGAAGCATTAAGGTAGATTTTCCAATACCAGGTTCACCTCCAAATAATATCAACGAACCAGGAACCATTCCTTCTCCTAAAACGCGATTTAGTTCTTTGTCTTGTAAGATGATACGTGTTTCAGATTTACGTTCTATATGCTGAAGGATTTGAGGTTTTGCAGACTTTCCACTGCTTGTAGAAAACGCAACTACTTTGCCATCTGCTTCGCCTACAATTTCTTCTACAAACGTATTCCATTCTCCGCACGAAGGACATTTCCCTAACCATTTAGCCGTTTGATGACCACACGACTGACAAAAAAATGCTGTTTTGATTTTAGCCATATTCAAAATTAAGACAAAAGACGAAAAGAATAAAGATGAAAAGATAAAAGACCATCAGACAATAGAAGAAAGACTTAATTTTCAGAGAAAACAGTATGATGTTAAGAACGAGCGAAAATTATTAAATCGTTAAAATCACCTTTGTCTGCATTTTTTAAAGCTTTTAAATACATTAGTCGCGGATTACTTTCATCTGACAAGCTAGATGTTTGTCCCCAAGTAAAAGGTTTTTTATTAAAAATCTTCTCAGAAATTAAATCTGCAATCAAGCGACTATGCCTTCCATTTCCATTTGGAAAACAATGTATTGAAACAATTCGATGTTTAAAACGAATAGCTATTTCATCTTCAGAATAAGTTTTATGTAGAATCCAAAAGTGAACATCATCCAATAAAATCTTTAATTCAGTTGTAATTTTCCAACTTTCAATTCCAATATTTTTTTCAGTTTTACGAAATTGACCAGCCCATTTCCATACATCACCAAACATTTTCTTATGTAATTCTTTAACGAACTGTTCTGTAAACAACTTTTGTTCATTTATTTTTTTTCCTAATGTCCAAAAAATAGCTTGTTCTATATTATGTTGTTCAAATTCATTCAATTCACCATTTGTGGTGATCAAACTTATTTTTAAACCTACTTTCTCTTCTTCATCTAAGGGTGTTTGACCTGCTTCGTATTCTAAATTTAATCCCATAAAATTTTTGGTAATGTTTCCATTATTTGTTTTGTTCTTTCATCTATTGCCTGTTGGATCTTTTCAGAAGATACTTGTTGATTTTCAAGTTTCATTGTATTCGATGTACGCATAACGATTTCAGTAGCAAGTGCTCTTGCTTTTCGTTCAATTAATTTATCTACACTACCATCAATTGGTATAAAGCCATATACTAATTTCATATCCATAGCACGAGCAACTTCTTCTAAGGTATTAATTGTAACAGCACCTTCAGTCTCACGTTTTTCTAATTGTTGCAAACTTTGCTTAGTAATACCTAATTTATTCCCTAATTGTTCCAACGACATTCCTATAGAAGTTCGAATGGTTTTAATCCAACCAATAGTCGGTAAAATTGAATTTTCAACTGATTTATAAATGTTTAACTTATTGTTTAATTGCTCAATTTGTAAACGTGATGTGTTCATATTGAAAGTAAAAAGGATGAATAGTATTCAAATATAAATCAATATATTGACAAATAATAATTTTTAGTCAACTTTAAAGCTTACTATATAAATAAATTAATTTCACATCCCCTACCCTTCCTCTAGTAGGGAAGATGATAATACTCAGTAATTCAGTAATTTAAAGTTGTGACAATCTATTTCCCCCTTGGAAGGGGGACAAAGGGGGATGACCATCTTTTGCTTTCACATCCTTCCCGATAACTATCGGGATTCCTCCCTGTGATAAACTCAGTGCAAACAGTAGAGAATACGATAATATTCAAGAATTCAGTAATTTAAAGTTGTGACAATCTATTTCCCCCTTGGAAGGGGGACAAAGGGGGATGATCATCTTTTGCTTTCACATCCTTCCCAATAACTATCGGGATTCCTCCCTGTGATAAACTCAGTGCAAACAGTAGAGAATACGATAATATTCAAGAATTCAGTAATTTAAATTTTCGAAAATCTATCTCCCCCTTGGAAGGGGGACAAATGGGGATGACCATCTTTTGCTTTCACCTCCTTCTCGGTAACTATCGGGATTCCTCCCTGTGATAAACTCAGTGCAAACATTAGAGAATACGATAATATTCAAGAATTCAGTAATTTAAATTTTCGAAAATCTATTTCCCCCTCATGAGGGGGACTAAGGGGGAGGATATTATAAATACATGTGAAATTTCTACTTTTTTTTCTTTTCAGACTTTTTATCCAATTCTTTTTTCAGTAAGGAATTATATTCTTCTAATAAAGTAAAATATTTTTCTTTCCAAAAATGATCATCTGCTTTTTGATCGCGAACTTCTGGTTCATTTGAAACGGATTGTCCTTTGATAATTTCTGGAAATTCTAAACTAAAATCGTGGTAAATTATTTTACCAATTTGGAGGATTAAATCGATAGAAACATTCGGGTTATCGAAAAGTAAATACATCCACCTACGACTTTTGCCAAGCTTTTGTGCAATGGTAGTAATCGAATACCCACTTTCACGAATTATTTTCTCAATTATTTCACCTCTGTGTAACATATTGAAACAAATGTGAGAAATGAATTAAGAAATAAATTTCTCTAAAGTGTGTAAAATATGAGAAATATATTTATTTTTAAGTTTATAAATATTTAGTAATCTATGAAAAGAGTAATTTTTTTAATGACAATGAGCCTTGGAATAATTCTTCCTTCTTTGGCTCAAAATGTTCCGGCGTATTTTCCTACAAATGGTCTAGTAGGTTGGTGGCCGTTTAACGGAAACGCGAATGATGAATCTGGGAATGGAAATCACGGAACAGTGAATGGAGCGACCTTGACACCGGATAGAAATGGGAAAGTGAATAGTGCATATAGTTTTGATGGGGTAAATAATAATATTATTATACCTAATTCAAATAGTTTAAATGTAAATGAATTAACATTATCAGTTTGGTATCAAGCAAAGGGTAATGAAATGACAATATTAACAAAAAATGATCCTACAAATTGTACTAAATATTCATATGGATTACATCATCAATTTAGTTGGAATACATTTGGACCAGGACTATATACATCATCTGGCAATGGTAATTGTGAAGGTACTGCAAGACAAGAACATTGGGGAGTTTCAGGAGTTATCCCATCAAACCAATGGGTATTTGTTGTATATACAATAGATAGTTATGGTACATCAAAAACTTTTTTAAATGGTAATTTAATAGAAATTTATACAGGTAAAAATATTGTTAGTTGTAATTCTCAATCTTCAACTTTACGTTTTGGAGGTCCACATTGGTATACTTATAACATGTTTTCGGGTATAATAGACGACATCGCCATTTACAATCGCGCACTTACCCAGCAAGAAATAACTTCTTTATACACAGGAACAACCCAAGGCGGTTTAGCATCTACAAAAGTATTCGTTGATGCACCTGCAACTGTAAACCAAAATGAAACATTAGAGTTGGCAATCAGCACAGAAACATTGAACACATCGGATAATGTAATCGCATTTCAAACTGATTTCAATTATGACACAACGCGTTATACTTATGAAGGAAATAACGTAGTAGGAACTTTAAATTCAAACGGAACGGTAGATGTAAATACTGCTAAAAAAGGATTAATCAAATTGGGTTATATGTCGCAAACAGCGTTGAGCGGTGCGGGTAGTTTAGTGAAATTAAAGTTCAAAGCAAACGATAAAACAGGTCAAGGGATTTTTAGTTTAGCTAACTTTATGTACAATAACACCGACATTACTTCGTTGAAAAGTGATACGGTAAATACACTAGATGTTACACCTCCAACGGCAAAAGTTTCATATTCAGTAAACCCTGCACGCAAAGGTGATTCATTGTTAATTACATTGAATTTCAGTGAAAAAATGGCTGTTTCACCCGTTCCTCAATTGAATTTAACTGGTCAAAATACATTGGCAAACACAAACTTGACAAAAGTAAATGACTCTACTTATACCTATTGGTGGGTAGTTGAAAAAGGAAATGGAGCGGTTAATGTAAATCTTGCAACTGGTACAGATTTAGCTGGTAATGTGATTGTTGCAACGCCAACTCAAAACCCTAGTTTTACTGTATTACCAACAGTGTTCGGTGACATTGATACTAATAAGTTCGTAAGAGCATATGATGCAGCATTAGCATTACAATATTCTGTAGGGTTAAATCCACTACCAACCATGGATCCATTGCCTTGGTCGAATTGGAGATTAGCAGTAGCGAATGTAGATACAGTGGGTTTAGTAACAGCAAACGATGCTTCATTGATACTACAACATTCAATTGGAAAAATCAGTTCATTCCCTGCAGATGCAAAGAAACGTGGTGGTGAAGCACCAACGGCAGACGTAATTGTAAAACGTGAAGGAAACCAATTGGTATTTAGAACAACAGGTACCTTATATGCTTTCAATGGGTATTTCAAAGATAATTTCAATGCATTTGGTCAACCAGAAATTAAAGATAAAAATGCAATGGTTGCAACAAATATCAATGCTACCACTTACAATGTTGGTTTAGCTTCATCTACTCCATTTACAGTAAATGAGCCGTTTTTGATCATTCCAATTGTAACAACAACGGATATCGCTGGAACAATCGATATCGTAGCAAACACACAAGAAAAATCATTGACATACAACAGCACGGCAGTAGCATCCATCAACGAAGCAACAACAACGACAATGAATGTGTATCCTAACCCAACAAAAGATGTGGTTACAGTAACTAACGCTCAAGGAAAAACGTTACAGGTAGTTGATATTCAAGGTCGATTAGTAAACACTCAAGAAATTACGAAAAACTATCACGAAATCTCATTAAAATCAATTGGGGGTAAAGGAACGTACATCCTTCATATCATTGATGGAAATGGAAATTCAATCAAAGAAAATAAAATCATTTTAGAATAAGAAAGGAATCCCTTTTTTGAAAACGCTTCACGTTTGTGAGGCGTTTTTTATTCTAAATTAGGGTCTTTTTCCCCATCCTATTTTTCACCACTGCATTTGCTAATAATACCAAAATAATTACTCCTGCTCCGAGGTAAAATTTAGAAGATAAAAGGGTATGTTCGTCGAGCAAAATTACCGCTAGTAAAATGGTATAAACGGGTTCCAAATTAATGCTTAAAGAAACGGTAAAAGCACCCAACTTTTTGAGCACTTCGATGGTCACCAAAAACGCAACCGAGGTACACAAAATTCCCAAAAACAACAACCATAAAAAATCAGAAAGAGTCATTGAAAAAAATGAAGCATTCATCTTTCCTTGGGTAAAAATCACTCCTGTTAAAGCTACTAGACCAATGCCCATTTCGTGCAAAGAAATGGCAGAGGAAGATTCTGATTTCGCAAGTTCAGCATTGAAAATAGAGAATAAAGCAGCACACATTGCCGAGCCTAACCCATACAACAATGATAGGAATTCGTTGTCTGAAAAATCTTCCGAAACTATGTAAATTCCAACCACCACTAATAGGCCCATTCCAAACTCTAAAAACGAAAATTTTTTGCCAGTCAAAAGTGGTTCTAACCAAGTTACGTGAAGGGTCGTCGTAGACAAACATAAAATCCCCAACGAGGCTGTAGAAAGTGAAATCGATTTATAAAAAGTAAGCCAATGAAGCGTCACGAGTAAACCAACACCCAAGGTTTTAAAAAACGTTTTTCGGTTGGAAATTTTCATCGGCATTTTTAAAAAATACAAGCCAATTAAAAGGGAAAAAAATGCAATCAAAATTCGATACCAAACGATGCTCAACGGAGGAAGATGAATCAACTTTCCGAGTATCCCAGTGAAGCCCCACATAAAAATTATGAGGTGTAAAATAATATGGTAGTGATACTTTTTAAACATTTATTTGGGTGTACTCCACTTTATAATTTGGGGTTACAAAAAAAGATTTTTTTTTAGAAAATACAACTACTGCTTTTATTACAAAAGTTGGACATCAATCTATCCATTATTTTTAAAATATAACCTTTTAAAACATCTAAACGTAAACTATAAAAATAACGGCTATTTTCAAAACAAATTACAAATTTGGAGTTTAAAAAAATCTATTAGGTTTTGTCTTTTAAATCAATATTAATCTCATATTTAAATTAAAATTTGCGATTAATAATTTAAATTTGATATTTATTACTTTTTAAAGACTTTGGATTTACCACTAAATTTGAGTGAAAATTTATAAATTTCAAACGCAAAAATTAAATGATAATTGCGTATCAATTTTATAAAGTTAAAGAAATTTCAGACTGATTTTTGAGGAAATATTTTTAGTAATTTTATACTATGTTATTCAAAGATATAATTGGTCAGCAGGAGTTAAAAAAACACTTGATAAAAGAAGTGCAAGAAGATCGAATCAGCCACGCACAACTGTTTTTAGGGAATGCTGGATTTGGTGGGTTAGCACTTGCATTGGGATTTGTTCAGTATCTTTTTTGTAGCAATAAAAATGACATAGATAGTTGCGGTGAATGTCCATCTTGTCGCAAAGTTTTAGAACTTCAACATCCAGATATTCATTTTTCATTTCCAGTAGTACAAGCTATAGAAAAGCGGAGTGATTTTTTCTTAAAAGAATGGCGTCAAAAGATAAAATCGAACCCTTATTTTAGCTTAAATGAGTGGACAAATTTTATTGATGAAAAGGGGAGAAAGCCAATTATTGGAACCGAAGAAAGTCACGAAATCATCAAAAAGTTAAGTTTAAAATCTTTCGAAGGAGGGTACAAAGTGATGATCATTTGGATGGCAGAAGAGATGAATGTTACCTGCGCCAATAAGTTGTTAAAAATACTGGAAGAACCCCCTCAAAACACCTTATTTATTTTACTTTCTGAAAGCCATGATGCCATGCTTCAGACGATCTTATCGCGAACTCAAATAGTTAAAGTTCCTACTATTTTAGTAGATGATTTGAGTAGTTATTTAAACAAAAATTTTGACATTTCTTCAGGAGATGCTTTGAGTGTTTCAGCACAAGCAGAAGGGAATTTTATTGAAGCAAGAAACCTACTTAGCGACCAAGAAGAAAAAAATATCAATCGTGAACTTTTCATCAAATTAATGCGGGTTTGTTACAAGAAAAACGTGCTTGAAATGATGGAATGGTCCGACGAAATTTCGTCCTTTGGGAAGGAAAAACAAAAGATATTTTTAAAATATTGTTTGCATATGTTTCGTCAAAGTATACTTAAAAATTACACCCAAAATCTGCTTACAAAAACATCCAAAGAAGAGGATGATTTTTTGAAAAATTTTGCGCGATTTATAAGTGGAAATAACATCAGTGAGTTTATGCAAAACTTCAACGATGCCCATTACCACATCGACAGAAATGCAAATCCTAAAATATTATTTACAGAATTATGCTTTCAAACGATGCGCTTTATACATAAAGCGTAGTTAGATTGTAGATTATCATTTATAGATTATATATTTACTTAAATACTCATCTGGACTAAACACGGAAATATCTGCCAATTTAAAATCTTTTCCATTACGGGTTATTATTATTGAGCAACCCGATTTTAGAGCAGAATAATACTTTAATGCATCTTCAAAGTCTTTAAATTTAGAAGCAAGTCCTTTATCAATAATTTTATCTGTTAAGTCAGAAGTTTGTGCAACTATTTTAAACTTTCTAATTTTCTCCTTGACAATTTCTTTGTCTTCAAATCTTGAAAGAATATAAAAAATAGTTGAATATGTTAACGCAGAAACTGTTAACTGAATTTTGCCTTTATCCGATAAAGAAACAATTTTTGCTATTGCATCATAAAAAGGTTCTCTTTCACCAAGTAAATCCAATACTACATTTGTATCTAAAAAGAGTTTATCCTTCATTTGTATTTATCCATTAGATAATCCCCATACTCTTTTTTATCATCTAAATCAGAAGGAACTTTTACACCTGTTTTAAGACTTTTAACAAATGGAGTTATTTCAATTTCATTCTTATTTTCTGGACTTTGAGCATTTAATAACGACATTAAATAGGCTTCAACTAATCGAGATAAACTTTTGTTATGGGCAGAGGCATACTCTTTAGCACTATCTACCACAAACTTATCTAATTTCAAAGTGAGTTTTGTGTCCATAACAAATCTATTTATACGTACTAATATAAAAATTATCCGTATAAACAAAAAAAAGCCACTCATTACTGAATGGCAATTACTATAAATTTCGAATATTTTCTAACCGTAAATCACATCCAACGCCTTGCAAAACTTCACAACAACCTCTGCTAAAATTTCAGGAGTGTGAGCTAACGAAACAAATCCAACTTCGTATCCACTTGGACCTAAATAAACACCTTGTTCTAATAAAGCGTGGTGTAAATGTTTAAATCCTGTCATATCTGGGTTTATTTCATCTGCACGACGAATGGTTTTATTTCCTGCAAACGATAACCAGAAAATAGAACCTATGGTATGAATTTCAAAAGCATATCCTTTTTCTTTAGCATGCGCATTGATAGGCGCAATAAAATCGATTGTTTTTTTCTCTAAAGCTTCGTAAAAACCAGGTTTAGCACATTCAGTTAATTGTGCAATACCTGCAGACATCGCTACTGGATTACCAGACAATGTACCTGCTTGGTAAACATCTCCATCTGGAGAAACTCTTGCCATTATTTCTTTGCTTGCGCCATACGCTCCTACAGGTAAACCGCCTCCAATAATTTTACCATAAGTAACAATATCAGGACGAATTCCATAATGTTCAGCAGCACCTGCAAATGCAACTCTAAATCCAGAAATTACCTCATCAAAAAACAATAAAATATTGTGTTGTGTACATAATTCTCGTAACGCTAATAAAAACGTTTTTTCTTGTAATAATAACCCGTTGTTTGCCGGAATTGGTTCGATAATCGCACACGCAATTTCGTCTTTGTATGTTTCCATACAATGTTTTAATGCTTCAATATCATTTAATGGCAATACGATGGTTTCTTGAGCAAAACTTTCAGGGACACCCGCACTGGTTGACGCACCAAAAGTGACTAATCCACTACCTGCTTTTACCAACATCGCATCCACGTGACCGTGGTAACATCCTTCAAATTTTATCACTTTGTTTTTTCCTGTATAGCCACGAGCTAAACGCAATGCAGACATTACCGCTTCTGTTCCAGAACTTACAAAACGCATTTTTTCAATGAAAGGATTTTTAGATAAAATCAACTCTGCTAATTCATTTTCCAAACGTGTTGGTGCTCCAAAACTTGAACCGTTTTGCATCGTAGCAACTACTTTTTCGTATACAGCAGGGTGATTATGTCCCAAAATAAGTGGACCCCAACTACAACAAAAATCTACAAATTCATTATCATCTTCATCCCAAATACGGCAACCATCTCCTTTTTTGATGAATAGTGGTGAACCATCTACCGATTTGAATGCTCTTACAGGAGAATTAACCCCACCCGGAAAATAATTTTTCGCAGTAGCAAATAAAGATTCAGAAACCGTTGTTTTCATATGGAATAAGAATTTGTTATTTCAAAGAGTAAAATTACTCAAATTATATTTTTGACAAGTCTTCTTTTCAAACATAACAAAATTTAAATTCCTTTTAAAAATTGTATCTTTGATGTTTTATCTTGCTTGCTTTTCAAACAAGCATTTGAAGTATTTGTTTAGTTTAAAATTAATATATGGAAAATTCGTTAGCATTCGCGCAACAACAAGACGCAAACGATTCGTTGAGAGGCTTCAGAGACCGTTTTTTAATGCCTACTTTTCACCAAAATCAGGTTCGTTATTTCACTGGAAATTCATTGGGTTTACAACCTAAATCGACTGCTTCTTACATTCAACAAGAATTAGACGATTGGGCAGAGTGGGGAGTTGAAGGTCACTTTCACGGAAAACGTCCTTGGTTTAGTTACCACGAAAATTTAACTGAAAAAATCGCGAAAGTTGTTGGTGCAAAACCAATTGAAGTTGTTGTAACACATTCTTTAACAACGAATATTCATTTATTAATGGTGTCGTTTTTCGAACCAAAAGGAAAACGTAAAAAAATCATTTGTGAAGCAAAAGCGTTCCCAAGTGATCAATATGCCTTGGAATCGCAAATCAAATTCCATAACCTGGATTTAGCGACAGATTTAATCGAAATCTCGCCAAGAGAAGGAGAACATACGATCCGTGAAGAGGATATCTTAACTAAAATTGCTGAAACCGGTGAAGAACTTGCGTTAGTAATGATTGGTGGGGTAAACTACTACACAGGTCAATTATTCGATATGAAAAAAATCACTGAAGCTGCTCACGCTGTAGGGGCTTATGCTGGTTTTGATTTAGCACACGCTGCAGGAAATATTCACTTGAAATTAAACGAGTGGAATGTAGATTTCGCTGCTTGGTGTTCATACAAGTACTTAAATTCTTCACCAGGTGGAGTTTCTGGAATGTTTGTTCACGAAAAACACGCAAATAGACCTGAATTAAAACGTTTTGCTGGATGGTGGGGTCATAATAAGGATGTTCGTTTCTTAATGGAACCAGGTTTTCAACCTATGTCGGGTGCAGAAGGATGGCAGTTGAGTAATGCTCCTGTTTTAGGAATGGCAGCTCACCTTGCTTCTCTTGATATTTTTGACGAGGCAGGAATGGAAAATCTTTGTCAAAAAAGAGACGCATTGACTGGATTTTTAGAATTCATTATTGATGATATTTCTGCAAGACATAAAGATTTATGTACGTTCGAAATTATCACTCCAAGAGATAAAACAAAACGTGGTGCACAGTTGTCTATGTTAGTACATGGTAAAGGAAAAGCAATCTTTGATAAATTAAGCGATGCAGGTGTTGTTGCTGATTGGAGAGAGCCTAACGTAATTCGTTTAGCACCTGTTCCGTTATATAATTCATTTGAAGATGTTTATTATTTCGGTAAACATTTGGCGGATGCAATTGTAGAATTGGCGTAATATTTTGGTACGAATGTTCCATGGAACCTTCGTACTATGATGTTGCATGCAACATCCAAATATCAAAATAATTATTATTATGAAAAAAGTAGCAGTAGTAGGCGCAGGATTAGCAGGTAGTTTACAAGCAATTTTGATGGCTAAAAAAGGATATGAAGTATCTGTTTTTGAACGACGAAAAGACCTACGTAAAGCAAAATTAATTGCAGGAAGATCGATCAATCTAGCATTGTCTCATAGAGGTTGGAAAGCATTAGAATTAGCAGGTATAGCGGATGATATCCGTCAAATTGCGATACCTATGTACCAACGTTGTATGCATGCACTCGATGGTACTTTGACATACCAACCTTACGGAAAGGAAGACGAAGCAATCTATTCGGTATCACGTGGTGGGTTAAACCAAAAATTAATGAATTTGGCCGATCAATATCCTTCCATTTCTTATTATTTCAATCGAAAATGTAACGATATCGATTTAGATACAAACACCTTGATCTTTGATAATTCTGAGACAGGAGAACGCGAAAAACACCAAGTAGACAAAGTATTTGCTACAGATGGAGCATTTTCAGCAGTGCGTATGCGCATGCAAAAAAGTACCATGTTTGATTACTCTCAAAAATATTTGGACCATGGATACAAAGAATTAGTAATTCCAGCAAATGAGGATGGCACGCATAAATTAGACAAAAACTGTTTACATATTTGGCCAAGAGGCGAATTTATGATGATTGCTTTGGCAAATTTAGATGGTAGTTTTACTTGTACTCTATTCTTTCCAATGAAAGGAGAGGTTTCTTTTGAAAGCTTAAAAACAAGAGAACAAGTATCTGATTTCTTTGATAAAACGTTTCCTGATGCAGTGGAAATGATGCCTACTCTATTAGATGACTATTTTAGTAACCCAACATCTACATTAATTATGGTACGTTGTACACCTTGGAATCACGGAGACGATGTAGTATTAATTGGGGATGCAGCACACGCTATTGTACCTTTCTACGGACAAGGAATGAACTGTGCTTTTGAAGATTGTACTGTTTTTCACGAAATGCACGAAGAAGCAAATGGAAATTGGGATGGACTATTAGGTCGTTTTTCAGATAGACGCGTTCCTGAAGGAAATGCTATTTTAGATTTAGCACTACAAAATTACGTGGAGATGCGTGATTTAACGGCTGACCCTAACTTCTTGTTACAAAAGAAAATTGAAGCTAAATTCAGCAAATTGTATCCTGAAAAATGGATTCCATTGTACTCACAAGTAACATTTAGCCATATACCATATAGTCAAGCTATTCAAAATGGAAGAAAGCAAGACGAAATTATGGCTGAAATCTTAAAAATGGATAACATTCACGATAACTGGGATGCTCCAGAAGTAATGGATAAATTATTAACATTGGTAAAATAATTCGTATGAAGTCTACACTCATTTTATTCATATGCGTTTTCGTTTCATTAAGTTCATTCGGACAAAGAAAGCGTAAAAAAGATATGATGGGAGGTGCACGCGATTATAGACCTTTAAGTAATACAGGTTTGCAAGTAAGTATAGGACCAACTTATACTTACGGCAAATCTACTAATCTAGATATAGATAATAGAAGCTCTCTAAACATACAACCAAATGGTAGAATTGGTTTTTATGGAGACATTGGAACAGCCTATTTTACTCCAAGTGATCGTAAAGGAATTTGGGGACTTTTAGTTAAATATACAGATTGGGGAATTGGCGCTGCCCTTTTTGGTGGTACCGAAACACTAAATTATTTAAACAAAACAACTAACGAGACAACCTATTTTGCTGATGGTAAATTTTATCATTACTCTTTAGCAGGAAGACTTACGTTTCATCACATGTTTTATATTCCTAAAACAGGTGTTTTTGTGGATAATGGTTTGGGGTTGAATGTCAATTATACAGGGTTGAATTTCAGTGATTATTCTGTTTCAAACGATGCCTTAACTAATGCAGGTGTAAATCAAGTTTTTGCTGATAGATTTATAGCTCAAATGCATTATAATGTTGGTTTTGGTTTCCGTTTGAAAAGAGGTAGTTATTGTATCCCAAGTGTACAATTACCCATTGTTGGATTGTATGAATGGAATCAAGGGACTCCTCGTTTCAATTGGTTTTCAAGTCAATACTTACCAATAATTTTTAAATTAAAATTCGTTCGTTTATTTACAAAACATACAGGTGGTTGTGATAGTTTTGGTTCTGAAGAAGACAGAAAACGAAACGAAGAATATATGCAGAATAAATAATCCTTAGAATCTAAAGGTGACACCACCCATTATTTGAAATGCCTGAACTGGATATTTGTACCAACGGAAATATTGTTGAGCCGCTACGTTATTACATTGTAAAAAAGCTGAAATTCGATTTGTATAACGGTATTCTACACCAACATTAGCATCGATAATAAATCCTAATTCTTTGGCAATTTGAATGTCTTCAATGGTAGTTTTATCTTTATCTGTAGTATCATATATTAAGGCTTTTCTTCCGCCTTCTCCATTCAAATCTAAAGTAAAAATGAACTTATTTTGAAATACATACGACCCACGTACAATGAATTGATAAGTAGGTAAATTCCAAGCATAAGAATTGTGTTTAACCATACTATAATTGAAAAAACGACCCGTTGCATCTAATTTTAATTTTTCATTTAACTGATAAGCTGCCGTAGCTTCTGCAGTAAAAATATTCATCGTATCATAAATGGCTCTAAATTGATTCAAATTACGGTGAATAGCGTTGCTATCTGATACGAATAATGCTTTGTTTCTTACTTCTGAATAATTAGCACAAATATTAAATTCTAATTGTTTTGTGATAATCCCACGCACACCCAAGAAAGCGTTATAAGGTGTACTTTCATTCCGTAATTCAGGATTTGATTGTAAAAATGGATTCTGAGTAGCAAGGGACTTAAATGTACCCTGTTTCATACCCCCTTTAACTCCTACATATGGAATAATTAAATTATCAAATAGAGCATATTTTATATCTAGTAATGGATAAAGAGTAACTAATGTGGACGTATTTTTAGTTAGTGACATAGTAACATCAACCCCTATTTGAGCCTTTAATTTTTTTCCTGAAAAAAGGGATGTAATATTCGGTTTTAAGGAAACTTGCGTATTTGTATAATCAATAGCTGAATCCAATTTTGTTAGCTTATTATCAGTATTTCCATAGAGATAATGGTTTTGAAATACGTTAACATCCACTCCAAAAATCTCTTTTCCTTTGCGGTACCAAAAACTATTTAATGACGTTATTGTATTCTCGTTTCCAAACCAATTTTCAGTAACAGGTTTATCTTTGAAATTTGCATAGTCTAACGAAATCATATAGTTCAAACGCAAGCTATCCATTTTATGAGAATGAAATTTGATTCCAGCACCCATTTCTTTAAATCGTTGGTTAATGCTATCTTGATCAGCAGCTGGACGCATAACACCATAGCGATTTACACCATAGTTATTAAAACGAAAATCACCCAAAATAGAATAATTCAACTGTTTAATTCCACCAAACAAATTATAGTTTGTTCTATCAAATTGAGCTGGAGCATACCCTTTTAATTGACCAAACGAACTGATATGTTTAATATTAGCACCATAAACGTATTTACGAGAACGAGTATTGTTATAATAAACTTCTCCCAAAGGCATTATTGGCGAACCTATTCCAACTTTAACATATCCGTTGTAAAGTTTAAGCATTTTATTTTCAGATAATTTGACATTAGCGGGTACAATCGGCTCTGTAGTAACCACTGTTTCATACTTCAGCGCCATCATAGGATATTCAATAACCTTATAATTTACTACTGTATCAATTAATCGAGGTTGAGAACCTATTCTAACAGCTGGCTCAACTTCACGTTTAACTTCAACAATGATACTATCTCTATCTTCTTCTTTTTGATGTTTTTGAGCAAAATTCCAATTGGCAATGCTAATTAAAACAAGGAGTGCAACTATTTTCTTCATTATTTAGTTTCGTTTTCTGGTTGAATTTCTATAATTTCTTCTTCAATGGGCGCAGGTTGCGTTTCGTCTATTTCAATTTCAGCAGGAACTTCCTCTGGCTTCGGATTTTCATCAACTTTAGGAGCTTTTAACTGCATTAACTCATCCAATTGTTGTTTTGCCTGGGAAAGAATACCATCTTCTTGATGAGGGTAATTCATAATAATCGTATTCAAGTCTTGTTCTGCTTTAAATAAATCTCCCTTTTCAATATTTAGTTTGGACTGTAATAAATAAGCCTTCGCTATCCAAAAGTCATATTGTGGCTTCATATCCATCATGTATTGAATCGCCAACTCTGTTCTTGACCAATCCTTTTCATTGAAAGCAATTTCTGCTAAATAATATCGGGATTCTGCACCAAACTCTGTTGAAGTATTCTCATTTACCCATTGTAAAGCAACACGTGATTCAGTGTATTTACCTAGATGAAAAGATGATATACCTTTTGCAAATTGAGCTTCTAATTTCACATTTGGATTCAATTGTTGTGAAGCTAAAACTTTATCAGCATAAGAATTCGCATTACTCCAATTTTCTAATAAAAAATGGCAACGCATTAAACCAATATTTGTGTTCTTAACAATGTCAGGTTTACTGGAAATATTCTCTAATTTAGTATAATACATTAAAGCATCTTCGTACTTCTTTGCATTATAAAAATACCTGGATACACGTAATGCTGCCAATTCAGAGAAATCAGTGATTGGACCATCTAATATATCACGATAAATTTTAATGGCAGTATCTTCGTGTTTTAATTGGAAATGAGCATTTGCTAAGTAAGATTTTACTTCAATTGCGTATTTTCCATGTGGGAATTTACCGATGTATTTTTCCAAAGCAGGAATAGCTTTCACATATGCACTGTCTAAATACGGATCAAGCCCTGTATTGTAATAAATTTCTTCTGCTTCATCTTTAGAAAATTCAGCACAATCGTATTGAGCAACAACGGACTCTACTCTTTCTGGTTGACCTAACTTTTTATACAAGTTAATTAATCCTTTCACAGCATCTGCACAGGTATTTCTGTTACTACTATATTTATCCAATACAATTTTGTAGTAATTTTCAGATAACGTGTATTCCTCCTTTTTCAAGTAAATATCAGCCAATTGAATTAAAGCATCTTTGACCATCATCGTCTCTGGATAATCTTTTAAAATTCGTTCAAAATATATTGTCGCTTTTGATTCATCTGGAATTAATCGATAAGTTAAACCAATCTCATATAAACTATTAAGTAAATATTTTGATTGAGGATACGTCTGTATTAAGTTTTCTAATCGAGATATTTTATTATTCAAATCACCTTTATATCCGTATGTTTTTGCCATAAAATATAATGTTTGATCTTCATAACCTAATTTCATATTAAATGCTTCTTGGTAATTACGGATAGCCTGATCATTTGCTTTTGATACATAGTAAGCATCCGCTAAACGCATATAAGCATCTAATCTTTTTTCCGCGGTCCCTTTGTTTTTACTTTCTTGTAAATACATTTTAAAAGACTCTATTACATTTTGATAGTCTTGTTTAGCCAAATAAGCATATCCTAAATTATAATATGCATCTGCTCTTAAATCAGACAAATAAGTATTATGAAAATCTAAAAAACTTTTATACCCACTAATAGATTTTCCAAAATTATCAGTTAATAAATAGGCTTCCGACACCCAATATTTTGCTTTTGCTGAAATATTTATATCAACTGGGTGTTTATCCACTTTTTCAAAGGCTTCGATTGCTTTGTAATAATTTTGTTTTAAGAATAACTCCACCCCTCTATTAAAAGCAATAATCTGATATGCACTACCCAGCTTAATATCCATCTTAGCAATTTTATCTAATGACTTTAATGCTTCATCATAATTACTTGTTTGCGTATATACATTTACAAGGTATTCATATACATCACTTTTACGTTCAGAATTTGGGTACTTAGACAAAAATTGAGTTAAAGCTCTTTGTGCTTCATTAAATGGATTAACATCTAACTTATAAGATAGGACAGCAAAATTATATAAAGCATCTTCCTGTATTTTTGGGCGACTTTCAATAGTAGAACAGACTTCAAACGCTTTTCTAGCAGCTGCATTATCTCCCTTTTTTAAATATACTTCTCCAATATGATACAAAGCCATTTGTCCCATATCGTCTTTTGTTTGAGCAACTTTATCAAATAATTTGATTGCTTTATCATAATTACCTGATTGAAAGTAAGAATATCCTAACTGATAATCTTCTGAACGTGTTGTTTTTTGAGATTTGGTGTAATTTTCTAAATATACCGCAGCTTCGTCATATTTTCCGATTTTATAATAGGAATCTCCAATGATTTGATTTACCTGGCGTTGGTTTGCTTTGCTTACACTGTCTGTCAAAGTTGTAGCAAACTGTGTTACTTCTTGATATTTACCTTGTTGATAGTAAATTTGACAGATGTAATAAGGAACAATATTAGCGTATTTATTTTCACTTTTCAACTTCAAAAATCCATCTAAAGCTGTTTGATATGATTTATCTTGATATGAAATATGAGAATAGTAATAAAGAGACGGTGAGCCATACTGTGATTTACTACCTTTCACTTCATAAAAAGCATTTCTTGCATCTGTAAATTTTTTCAATTGAAAATAGGCGTACCCTAATTTGAAATAAAACTCTTCTCTTAAATTAGCTGGAATATCTTTCTTTTCAAGTTTTGAAAACCACTGAATGGTCGTTTTGTAATCTTTTTTATTATAATAATACAAGCCTAACTTACAGTAAATTGTTGATTGAAAAATATTTTCAGGGTAATTTCTGATAAAATCTTCCATCATTGGAACTGCATCGTTTTGTTGTAATTCTAATGCAGACATTGCTTCATAATACAATGATTTAATGTACGTTGGATCATTTTTTTGCGTGCATTTATCAAGATAAGTTCGAAATTCTTGACGTGCGGCGCCATATTGTTCCTTTTCAAATAAGTCTTGTGCGCGTTGAAAGATCACAAACTCATTAGTATATTTTGAAGTCATTTGTGCACTTAATGGCAAAACAACCAACAGAGAAATTAAAACCAGGAATCGGTTCATACAATTACAGTTTTTTGGAAAGGTAAAATTAGAATGCTTTGAAATGGTGTTTCATCAACATTTCAAAAGTTTTAAACGTAAACGTGTTAAGATAAACTTTTAGTGTACTTAAAGCGCGAAAAAAAAATGCTGAATTTTATAATGCTAAAAAATCATCTACCGTGGGACAAGTTATTTCTATTCAAAACGCAACTATTTTTCAACGAGATAAAATGGTATTAAAAGATGTAAATCTTTCTTTATCAGAAAATGAAATCGTATATGTAATTGGAAAAACAGGTACAGGTAAAAGTAGTTTGCTTAAAATGCTTTATGGAGAAATAGGATTAAATGAAGGAAATGGAATCGTGGTTAGTTTTGACTTAAAGCAATTAAAAAAATCAGATATTCCTATGCTACGTCGTAAAATTGGAATTGTTTTTCAAGATTTTCAATTATTAACTGATAGAACTGTGGGTGATAATTTACGTTTCGTTTTGAAAGCTACCGGTTGGAATGATAAAGCACAAATTGAACAACGAATATCAGAAGTACTTGCCATCGTAGGGTTAGAAAATAAAATCAATGTAATGCCATTTGCCTTGTCTGGTGGTGAACAACAGCGAATTACAATTGCACGTGCCTTGTTGAATAAACCTGAACTTATTTTAGCTGACGAGCCAACAGGAAACTTAGATCCTGAAACATCAGAAGAAATTATGCGTGTATTGATGACCATTGCCGAAGAACAAAAAACAGCTGTTTTAATGGCTACTCATGATATGTCTATCATAGATAAATTTCCTCATCGGGTTTTGCGTGTTGAGAACAATACAATTAAAGAAGTTGAAAGCTTAAGTGCTTTTGACCCATTTAATGCTAAATTCTGATAATGGCTTCTAAAAACGCGCTCATTTTTATTTTTATTACTATTGTTATTGATTCTACAGGACTTGGTATTATCATTCCTTCTTTACCTTCTTTGGTAGCTGAAGTTGCAAACGTAAGCATTGACCAATCAGCAAATTATTATGGTTTAATTTTAGGAAGTTATGCTTTTATGCAATTCCTTTTTTCACCCATAATTGGTTCTTTAAGTGATAGATATGGAAGAAGACCCATACTACTTATGTCTTTATTTGGTTTGGGAATTGATTACGTATTTATGTACTTTGCTCCAAGCCTTTTTTGGTTGATAATTGGGAGATGTTTGTCTGGGATGTTTGGTGCAAGTTTTACAACTGCATCTGCTTATATTGCTGATATTTCTACCCCTGAAAATAAAACTAAAAACTTTGGTATGGTTGGTGCAGCCTTTGGTATAGGATTCATCATCGGACCTGCAATAGGTGGTTTACTTGGTAATTTCGATATTCGTGCACCATTTTTATTCGCTGCTGGATTGTCTTTGTTGAATTTGATTTACGGTACAGTAGTTTTAAAAGAATCACTTGCGATAGAAAATCGCAGGGAATTTTCTTGGAAGCAAGCCAATCCAGTTGGTGCATTTTTCGACTTAAAAAAATACAAAAGTTTTGCCCTTGTTTTTATTGTACTGTTTTTACTGTATATGGGGGGAATGGCCATACATTCTACCTGGAATTATTATACAATAGAAAAATTTCAATGGAACATCAATGATGTAGGACTATCGCTTGCAGCAGTTGGTGTTTGTATCGCAATGGTGCAAGGTGGATTAGCTGGCAAGATTTCAGCAAAATTAGGGAATGAAAAAACGGCTTTATTGAGTATGGGTTTAACCTTTATCACTATGAATGCCATTGCTTTTGCTACGCATAGTTGGATGCTATACTTATTTATGTTGCCTTATGCTTTCTCTGGATTATCAGACCCTGCAATACGTGCAATCATGTCAAATAAAACCTCTGAAAGTGAACAAGGGGAATTACAAGGTGTTATAACAAGTGTGTTGAGTATTGCAGAAATTATAGGGCCACCAATGATGATGGCCATCTTTCATTTTTCAGTACGATTAAATAATCCTATATATGGAATGCCTTTTATTGTAGGAAGTGTATTTATTCTATCTGCTGTCTTTCTTTTTAGAAGAATCGTAAGAAAGAATTAGATTTTTTTCACATTCACGGCTTTTAACCCTTTTTGACCTTTTGCTTTTTCAAAAGTTACTCTGTCATTTTCTGAAATAGCTTCAGATAAATCGTGTACGTGAACGAAAATATTTTCTTGTGTTACTAAATCTTTGATAAATCCATACCCTTTTTGCTCATTAAAGAATGTTACTTTCCCAGTGCAAACAGTATCGATTTCTTCTCTTTTTGGAACTCCTATCTCGATAGAAGAAGCTTTTACTTCCTCTTTTTTCGTCTTTTCAACGGGTGTATCTGATATGTGTCCGTACGCATCTACGTAAGCTATCATATTGTCTAATCCGCCTCCTTTTGAATTTGCTTTTCGTTCTTCTTTACGGATTAACTTGTCTTTTCTTTTTTTGATTTTTTTGTTTTGGTTTTCTTTTTTGTTAAATGTTTCTTGAGATTTAGCCATCTATTAAATGAATTTTAGTTAAGGAATAATTGTTTATGTTTAATGAATACAAATTATACCTTGAATAGAGACTACGCGAAATATAAATGCAAAAAGCAAACACGAATAAACGTAAAGGTAAGTTTTTTATTCCTCTGAAACTATTATATTCCGAAATATTAAAACATTTACGTGACAGATTGTGTTTCTAAAAATGCTTTCCAAAGCAGTTGTTGGTTTTCATTCATTACTCTTGGAAATTTATTTTGAGCTCCTAATTTTCCAGATTTTTCCATAAAATCATAAAAAATTTTAGATTGTACAAAAGTTATTTCAGGCAAGGGCAATGTATATTTTCTAACCGACTTATAGTCATCATTTAATAAAGAAAGATTAGCATCTAAGGTTTTTTGAAATAACGCATTATCAATTTCTTTATCTAATGATATAAACCATTGATGTTGATAGGTTTGTTTATCCGAACAAACGGTGAATTCTTCTACACAACACGTTAATTGTTCACCTGTTAAACGTAACGCTTCATGCATATTTTCCAATGATAAATGTTCACCAGTAACTGATAAATACTGTTTTGTTCGTCCCGTAATTTTGATTTCACGTTGTTTCACATTTGTAAATTGAATGGTGTCGCCTAGCAAATAACGCCACAATCCTGCATTCGTTGAAATAATCATTGCATAATTTACTCCTTCTTGAACTTCTTCCAAGGTTAGAGCATAATGCACATCTTTGATGTTTCCTTCCTCATCAAAATAAGTAGCGTTAAAAGGAACAAATTCAAAGAAAATGCCATTATTTAATAACAACTGCATGGATTTATTATTCAAGTAATGTTGGTATCCGAAATAGCCTTCACTTGCTAAATAAGTATCGAAAAGGTACAACGGTTTTTCACAAATTTGATTTAACCGACGGGAATAAGGCTCCATAAAAACACCCCCATGAATGTATACTTTCAAATTTGGCCACAATTCGTGAATAGATGAAAGTTTATAATGTTTGACAATTTCTTCCAATAATAATACACACCAACTTGGAATACCTGCTATAATACCAATATCCCATTTTGGAGCTTCTTTTATAATTAATTCTAACTTTTTATTCCACTCTTTCAGATCCGTAATTTTTTTCCCAGGTCGTGTAAATGGACTAGCTACTTTTTTGGTGTGTTTTTTTAAAATTCCGCTTAAATCGCCTTGAAAATAGATATCCTTATCCTCTAGTAAAGTAGAACCTCCAATAACCAAGACTTGCTTCTGATAAAATTCATCTTCGAGTGGCAATTGACAAAGAGTAGCAATTTGTTTTATACTCGTTTTTTGAAATGAGCGAATCATTTGTTTAGATATGGGAATTTGCTTACTTGGAGCGCCCGTTGTACCTGAAGAAAGAGCAAAATAACGCAACTTACCAGGCCAAATAACATTTTTCTTTCCTTCTAAAGATAAATTTAACCAATGATCATAAAATTGATTGTATGTAACGATAGGAACTTTTTCTTGATAAGTATTAACCATACTTGGTTGTTCAGCTATTTTTTTAAACCCATAAAACTTACCTAATTCTGTTTTTCGAGCTTTTTTAAGTAAAGAAGTTAAAGTATCAATTTGTAACCTATATGATAGTTCTTTTTTGAATGAACGTTTGTATTGAATGTTTGCAGTAGTATGAACTAATTTTCCGATAAATTTCATAGTAATTTACTTATTTTTTGTAATCACAAAAATGAAGGTATTCAACACTCAATATGTTAAAACGACATTAAATAATGATTTTGTGAATGTTATAAATCATTTAAAATTTGTTAATACGTTTATTTTAAGAATAAAAATTCATACAAAATCAATCGGAATTTATAACTTTGTATACCTTTATTAA